>JBOFTL010000223.1:0-11687 GCA_051652045.1 Microcoleus sp.
CCAAGAGTGTCCGCCCTCTTAGTTGACAATTACGATCGGCGCCGTCCACTGAAGAAGGGTTTTTAGACCGAAATTTCTGATAAATCCCATCCTAAAAACCTCACCCTCAACTATCAACTATCAACTATCAACTATCAACTATCAACGAAGAGGGCGGGCACGGGGGCACCGCCCCTACCAACTATCAACTATCAACTCTCAACTCTCATCGCGTTTCTGCTTCTTCGGCGGACTGACATAGCGAGCCCAAAACGGTTCTTCCATATTTTTTAAGGCTGCTAATTTTTGACGTTCATCCTCAATACGTTTGCGTTCGGAAACGTCAGAAAAAATCGCGATCGCGCCCGCCGCATCCCGCACGAGTGCAGCCCAAACCCAAACATCGATCGCACTGCCATCTTTCTTCAACAAAGAAAGCTCACAACCCTTGTGTCCTTGACCGTTAAACAAAGATTTCAACTTGGCTCGAACATCGTGCCGTTGAGCTTCTGGAATGTTAGGCAAAAACTCCCCTACCACTTCTGCCTCAGTCCAGCCAAAAAACTGCTCTGCAGCGCGATTCCATACCAGAATTTTCTCATTGCTGTCGGTCAAAATAATGGGCAGCGGTGAAGATTTTATTGCCTCCAGTAACAGTTGATTAGTCGCTTGCAGTTTTAATTCTACTTGCTTGCGATCGCTAATTTGCTGACAAGCGCCCCACAAACGAACCACTCGCCCCTCAGTTTTATCCCAAACAGCTTGCCAGGAATCTCGCACCCAAAGCAGTTCACCTTTTTTATTAACAACTCGATACTCATTAGTTCCCGTGCGGCTGTAAGTGCAGTTGTCTAACTGTTTAATTAACTCTTCCCGATCGTCGGGATAAACTAGATCTAAATTCCACCATCCCGACGCCGTTAATTCTTCAGGCACGAAACCAGTAACCCGCCCAAAAGCTTCCGTCACCCACTCACAGGTAAAATAGCCGTCGGGCGAAACTTGAAAAGAATAGGCAAAATCCGAAGTAATTTGCGACAGAATTTTGTAGTGAGATTCCGACTCGCGCACCGCCATTTCAGCTTGTTTTCGAGTTCCAATTTCTCGCGAATTGAGGATAATTCCCCGCACGTTAGAATCGTACAGCAAACTGTTACCGACAACTTCCAAATACACCCAAGAACCATTAGCGTGCTGCTTGCGATATTCTATAGGGGGTGAGATGCCGGGATGTTCTAGCAACCGACCAAAATACGCCTGCCAAACCAGCAAATCATCTGGATGGGTTAACTCACCGTGAACTTTGCCGATTCTTTCCGCTACTTTGTAGCCCAAAATCCTTTCCACTCCAGCGCTGTGGTATCTAACCCGCCCGTCTGACTCTAAAATAGTAATTATATCGGGAGAATTGCGCAACATAGTTTGCAGCTTGGCTTCACTTTTAGTCAGTGCTTGATTGTCACGGCGGTACTGACTGCTTTCTTTTTGTAACTGTTCTTGCAACTGTTTGATTTGAGAAGCTTGCTGCGCTACCGTGCGTTCTAGAAGGCGATTCGATTTTTCTAGTTCAACCAATTTGGCAGCATTGTTTGTTGCGCTTTCAAACTGGCGGCTGGCTGACAGTTCCTGCAAGCAATTCGATAAATCTTCCAAAGATTGAGTTAAAATTGCTTGTTGCTGCGGTAGCAATTCGTTTGTTTGTTGTTGCAATATTTCCAGACATTGAAATAACTTTTCTAGCATTTGAGAAACAGAGGAATTTTATAAGGGCGATCGGCTGCAACGATTAGCAACCGGACAGAAGTTTTTTTTAAAGACCACCCACTCTTAACACTTTTGTCGGGCGATCGTCTAATAAAAAACAATTTTGCGAGCCTATCTTAAAAGATTATAACAACTAGCTAGACTTAAACTTTACACTTTATCATCTTTTTGAGATAGGCAGCTAGGGCTTCTGCTGCTTGAGTTAACATAGAGAAACGTAGAAACGAAGGAAATTTATGACAGAGCAAGCCAGCGCTCGCGATTTATTTCGCGCTGCCTACGAACACCGCTATACTTGGGATTCTAACTTTCCCGGCTACAGCGCCGATATCGAACTCAAGCAGGGCGACGAAACCTACACCGCTCATGTGGCTATCAAACCCGACATGAGCGTGGAAGTGAGCGGCATAGCTGATGAGGAAGTGCAGCAAAGCGTTTACACCCAACTGCGCGATATTGTCACCCACCGCAAGCGCTCGCTCTTTGAACAATCTCACGGCAAAAACAGCTTTACCCTCGGCTCGGAAGATAGCAGCGGTGCTGTCGAAATTTTGGTGCAAGGGGATTCAATGGGATCGAATTACAAAATCAGAGGTCGGGAAATTTGTCAAGTCAGCCGGGTGATGGGCCGGATGGCTTTTGTCATCGACACTCACGAAAGTTTGGAGACGCCCGAGGGATATTTGGCAAGTCGCTACGACGCGATTTTCCGCAATCCTCAAAGCAGCGAAATCATTAGAGAACTCGAATTTGAAGACACCTTCGAGAAAATCGGCAACTATTATGTCATGACCAAACAAGTAGTTCGATCGAAAGAACAAGGTCAAGTGATAACCACCGAATTTAACTACTCCAACGTTAAACTTTTAGAACCAGCAGTGGTGTAGGAAAACAATTGACAGTTGACAGTTGACAATTTCCTATTTAATTTAATTGACAACTGTCCGCTGGCAAGGCAAGTAAAAGTTCGATCGAACGTAAGTCAATTCTAGGAACTATCTTCGAGGTAAATTATGACACTAGCACTAACCAGAGATAACGTCGAACAAGTTCTCGATGAAATGCGCCCCTACCTGATCTCCGATGGCGGCAACGTCGAGCTCGTAGAAATCGACGGTCCAGTAGTACACCTGAGACTGCAAGGAGCCTGCGGCTCTTGCCCCAGTTCCACCATGACCCTGAGAATGGGAATAGAACGCCGCCTGCGCGAAGCTATCCCAGAAATTGCTGAAGTCGAACAAGTAATGTGATCGATTGATAGTAGACAGTTGAATCAGTCATCAGTCATTAGTTAGCAGGTAGAAAAATTTATGCAATAAACCTGCTAATTTAATGACTGACTCTTAATCAAATAGGACTTACACAACTGAGGAATTTTTAGACTATCTGTGGTGTAAGGTGCGTCATCAGCATCCGAAAGATAGAGCCGCCGTGTAAGTCCTATCAAAAATTTTGCTTTACCAGAAATATCGAAAGAAGTTCCCACCTATAAATTCTCAAAGAAATACCCAAATTTTAGGTAGGGATGAATTTCGACTTTCCGATTAATTACCGATTACCAATTACCCATTACCCATTACCCATTACCAACTACCCATTACCCATTGCCAAATTTTATGTCACATCCTCTCTACGTTGCTTTTATTTGGCACCAGCACCAGCCCTTGTACAAATCGAGGGCATCTGCGGATTCAAACATCAACTCCGGCTCCAACTCGCCACTATTGCAGTCAAAAAATCCTGATACCGAAAGTCACTACCGACTGCCTTGGGTGCGCCTGCACGGAATCAAAGACTACTTGGATTTAGTGTTAATTCTGGCAAAATATCCCAAACTTCATCAAACAGTAAATTTGGTTCCGTCCTTAATTTTGCAGATCGAAGATTGCATCGCCGATCGCGCGATCGACCCTTACTTAGCAGTCACTTTAAAACGCGCCGAAACCTTAACCATCCAAGAACAAGAATTCATCTTACAGCACTTCTTTGACGCCAATTACCACACACTAATTCAGCCGCACCCCCGCTACGCTCAACTCTACCAGCAGCGGCAAGAAAAAGGCATTCAATGGTGCTTGTCCAACTGGGAAGTACAAGACTTCGGCGACTTGCTCGCATGGCACAATTTAGCTTGGATCGATCCGCTATTTTGGGACGATCCAGAAATTGCAGCGTGGCTGAAAAAAGGACAAGACTTTCGCTTGGCAGACCGCCAAAAAATCTACGCCAAACAAAAGGAAATCCTTGCAAAAATTGTTCCCCAGCACCGCAAAATGCAAGCTGAGGGACAGTTAGAAGTTACCACAACCCCCTACACGCACCCGATTTTGCCACTGCTTGCAGACACGAATTGCGGTCGCGTAGCTATTCCCAACATGACACTGCCCGAGCAGCGATTTCAATGGGCAGAAGATATTCCCCGACACCTCAAAAAAGCGTGGGAAATGTATCAAGACAGGTTCGATTGCCAACCGCGCGGTTTGTGGCCCTCAGAACAGGCAGTCAGCCCGGAAATTTTGCCCTACATTGCCAAACAAGGATTTAAGTGGATCGTCTCCGACGAAGCAGTATTGGGATGGACGATTAAACACTTTTTTCACCGCGACGGGGCGGGGAATGTTTGCGAACCGGAATTGTTGTATCGCCCTTACCGATTGGAAACTCCCGACGGCGATTTGGCAATAGTATTTCGCGACCACAGATTGTCTGACTTGATCGGATTTACCTACGGTGCGATGGAACCCAGACAAGCCGCAGCAGATTTAGTTGGACACTTAGAAGCGATCGCCCGCACTTTCAAACACCGACAATCTAGTGGCAGTACGGCATTAGAAAATCCGTGGTTAGTTACTATTGCTTTAGATGGCGAAAACTGCTGGGAATTCTATCCGCAAGATGGCAAACCTTTCTTAGAGAAACTCTACGAAACTCTCAGCCTCCATCCAGATATCAAATTAGTAACTGTTGCCGAATTTCTCGACAAATTCCCCGCTACCGAAACAATTCCTGCCGCCCAATTGCACAGCGGTTCTTGGGTAGACGGTTCCCTGACAACATGGATCGGAGATCCCGCCAAAAATCGCGCTTGGGATTTGCTGGCACCGGCGCGGCAAATGCTGGCAAACCATCCAGAAGCTACGGAGGAAACCAATCCCGCTGCTTGGGAGGCGCTTTATGCAGCAGAAGGTTCCGATTGGTTTTGGTGGTTTGGCGAAGGTCATACTTCCAACCAAGACGCCATGTTCGACCAGTTATTTCGGGAACACGTAGCGGGGATTTACGAAGCTTTGAACGAGCCCGTACCTCCCGAGGTGCGCCAGCAAGTAGAAGTCCACGAAGTTCAAGGCGACCACCGCCCGCTAAGTTTTATTCATCCAATAATTGACGGTATCGGTAACGAACAGGATTGGGACAAAGCAGGCCGCCTCGAAGTTGGGGGGGCGAGGGGTACGATGCACCAGAGTTCGGCTATTCAGCGACTGTGGTACGGAGTGGATCACTTGAATTTTTACATTCGTGCCGATTTCAAAACCGGGATTCGCCCCGGCATTGATTGTCCTCCGGAGTTAAATTTGTTGTGGTTTTATCCCGATCGCACGATGCACAACAGTTTGATTCCGCTGGCGGATGTGCCCGATACTGCACCGCTGAACTATCGGTTTCACCACCAATTGGGGATTAATTTGCTGACGAAATCGATTTGGTTCCAGGAAGCCGGAGAACGGGATGAATGGCATCCTCGCACCAGCAGGGCGCAAGTCGGTTTGGATAAATGTTTGGAGGTAGCCGTACCCTGGGCGGATTTGCAGACGGTTCCGGATTGGCAAGTACGACTGATTGCGGTGTTATCGGAAGGGGAACGTTACTCTACCAATTTGTCGGAAGATACTTTAATTGCGATCGGAATGCCATAACGTACCAGATCCCCCTCGCATCCACGCCGCTTGCGACCCTTAACAAGCGGGACTTCAAGCTACTTCCAGTCCCGCCCTTAAGAAGGACTTTAAGCCAGGGCGGTTTTATTGTCAGGATAGGAAATCTCAAACTACCAAAATTATCGCTCAAAGGTTGGTTCGTGTCTGGGTCAAGGTACGTAGTTGCGATGAAAGCGCTCTTTCTCGATCTAAGCTAAGAGCGCTAAAGCGCAACTACATACCTAATTTATTTGACGACAATAAAACCACCCTGCTAAATCCCCCTTAAAAAGGGGGACTTTGAGCCACTTCCAGTCCCTCCCTTCTTAAGGGGGGCTAGGTGGAATCGCATCTGTGGCAACAAACAACAAATCGACTGGGATCGCGGTGCTGCGATCGACTACAATCCTGTTTGGTAAAGAATTTTTACGGCTTTTCGGTCTGTATCACCCAACGTGCCTGAAAATATGGATTTTGCTACTCTTGCCGCCCAGCTAAATGCTGGAACTATATTGCCCGAGGGAATTGTCATCGTCACCCTCGTGGTTGTTCTCCTAGGCGATTTAATCGTAGGCCGCAGTTCTTCTAATTGGACTCCCTACGCTGCTGTTGCTGGCTTGCTGGCCGCCACTGCTGCACTGTGTTTGCAGTGGGATAACGCTAATACCATCTCGTTTCTTGGCGGTTTTAACAGCGATGCTTTGAGTCTAGTTTTTCGCGGAATTATCGCTTTGAGTGCGGCTGTCACTATTTTGATATCCGTCCGCTACGTACTGCAAACCGGTACTGCTTTAGCGGAATTTATCGGCATTTTGTTGTCCGCTACTTTGGGGGCAATGTTCCTCTCCGGTGCCGATGAATTGGTGATGATTTTTGTTTCTTTGGAAACTCTGAGTATCTCGTCTTATTTGCTGACGGGTTACACAAAACGCGACCCGCGTTCCAATGAAGCTGCTTTGAAATATTTGTTAATTGGGGCGTCTTCTTCGGCGGTGTTTCTGTACGGTATTTCGCTGCTGTACGGATTGTCGGGAGGGGAAACTAAGCTAAGCGCGATCGCGGCTAACCTTTCTACCGTAAATAACGGTCAATCTCTCGGTTTAGTAATTGCATTGGTATTTGCGATCGCGGGTATTGCTTTCAAAATTTCTGCGGTTCCTTTTCACCAGTGGACTCCTGACGTTTATGAAGGTTCGCCAACGCCCGTAGTTGCTTTTCTTTCTGTCGGTTCCAAAGCAGCAGGTTTTGCCCTGGCTATTCGCTTGTTAACCAGTGCTTTTCCCGCACTTACAGAACAGTGGCAGTTCGTGTTTACAGCCTTAGCAATTCTCAGCATGGTGTTGGGAAATGTGGTTGCTCTCGCGCAAACTAGCATGAAGCGACTGTTAGCTTATTCTTCGATCGCCCAGGCCGGTTTTGTGATGCTGGGTTTGATCGCAGGAACCGAAGCAGGTTATGCCAGCATGATATTTTATATGTTGGTTTACCTGTTCATGAACATGGGCGGTTTCGCTTGTATCATTCTGTTCTCCCTGCGGACTGGAACAGATCAGATTAGCGAATACTCGGGTTTGTATCAAAAAGACCCGCTGTTAACTTTGGCTTTGAGTATCAGCCTGCTTTCCTTGGGTGGAATTCCCCCGCTGGCAGGATTTTTTGGTAAAATTTACCTGTTTTGGGCAGGCTGGCAGGCAGGACTTTACTTGTTAGTTTTGTTGGGATTAATCACCAGCGTGATTTCGATTTACTACTACATCCGCGTTGTGAAGATGATGGTGGTGAAAGAACCTCAAGAAATGTCGGAAGCAGTGAAGAATTATCCAGAAGTTCGCTGGAATCTTCCTGGATTGCGTCCTTTGCAAGTCAGCATTATCGTGACATTAGTTGCTACTTCGCTATCTGGAATCTTGTCTAATCCTTTGTTTAATTTGGCTAACGATTCTGTAACCAAAACTCCGATTTTGCAGTCGGCACTGAGTCACGTGCAACCTGTAGTAGCTGCGAAGATTGAATCGAATTCGCTGTCTCGCCAGGATTAATTTTATCCGATCGTGAAAGATAAAAATTCGCCTAACTTTTTGAAGTTGGGCGTTTTTTTGTGGATAAGTAGAAAGAAGTTGACAGTTGACAGTTGACAGTTGACAGTCGATCGTCGATCGTTGATAGTTGACATTAGTTATTATTGTTCTTCTTGTTTCTTCCCTCTTCCCTCTTCCCTCTTCCTTCTTCCTTCTTCCTTCTTCCTTCTTGCTTCTTCCCTCTTCCTTCTTCCTTCTTCCTTCTTGCTTCTTCCCTCTTCCTTCTTGCTTCTTCCTTCTTGCTTCTTCCTTCTTGCTTCTTCCTTCTTCCTTCTTCCTTATGAGTCAAGAACATCTATATCGCATCAATACTGTTTGGACTGGTGCCAGTCAAGGCGCTACTTCTTCTTACGAAGCTTATTCTCGCGAGTATACCATAAATATTGAGGGTAAACCTCAATTTGTGGGTTCGGCAGATCCGACTTTTCGGGGCGATGCTGCACTTTACAACCCTGAAGATTTGTTGTTAATGGCACTGTCTGCTTGCCATATGTTGAGCTATCTTGCTTTATGCGCTAGGGCAGGAATTCGGGTAATTGCTTACTCGGATGCAGCTACGGGTAAGATGATGCAAAAGGATGGCAAAATTCGATTTACGGAAGTAGTTTTGCACCCGCTGGTAAAGATCGAACTTGGTGATGATTTGGAAACAGCCCGCAGTTTTCACGACAGGGCGCATCATGTTTGTTTTATTGCTAATTCTGTGAATTTCCCAGTACGGAATGAGGCAATAGTTGAGAGTTGATAGTTGATAGTTGTAGTGCGAGCGTCCCCGCTCGCGATCGATTGATAGTCGATCGTTGATAGTTGATAGTTGATAGTTGTAGTGCGAGCGTCCCCGCTCGCGATCTATTGATAGTTGATAGTTGATAGTGGATATCTGAAAGTCAGAGAAACCGGGTTTTTTCCTGAAGCTGTCAGCAAGGTAAAAGTATTTTCGCAAAAAACCCGATTTCTGGGCCTCCCGGTAGATTTTATTTAGCTCGATCGCCCGACAATCTCTCTAAAAATTTGTTATCATCTGAAAGTGAATTCTGCCTGAAAATTTAGTCTAAAGTGTTAGAGAAAAATGTTAGTAAAAACTCAGCCAAGGCTTTATACTCCAGATGAGTACCGACAGTTAGAAGAAAGTGCCGAATTTAAAAGTGAATACCGCGATGGGGAAATAGTACAAATAACAGGCGTTACAATAAACTACAGCCGGATTATCCGCAATTTTAGCAGGGTTTTGGGAAACGCGATCGAAGGAACGGCATTTGAGCTTTTTCACGGCGATTTGCGGTTGTGGATTCCTCGTTATCGCCGGGGAACTTACCCAGATGTGATGGCAATTGAAGGAGATCCAGTTTTTACTGAAGGACGCAATGACGAGATACTCAATCCTATCCTGATTGTGGAAGTTTTATCTAAGTCTACTAAAAATTTCGATCGAGAAGATAAGTTTCGGTTGTATCGATCGATTCCTGAATTTTGCGAGTATGTATTAGTCAGTCAATACGAATTTTTAGTGCAACAATATATTAAAAACGAGTCAAATGAGTGGTTGTTTCGGGAATATGAGGGAGAAGCAGCAACAGTTTCCTTCAATTCAGTGGGGGTGCAAATGTCAATGAGCGATATTTACAAAAAGGTTGTATTTGAAACAGAGGAAACAGCACTCACTGAATGAAATTCATCCTATTGGGCGATCCTGTGGGATGATGTAAAGTTTAACGTTGCGGCTGTATAACCAAAAGATAGCGTCGAACCTATAGTACGACAATGCAAAAGAGCCTCCAAGAACAAGTTGATTACTACCGCGCGCGGGCTAGCGAATATGATGAATGGTTTTACAGGATCGATCGTTACGATCGCGGCATGGAAATTAACCAGCGTTGGTTTAATGAGGTTGCTGTTGTTAAAAGTTCATTGCATAACATTGGCAAATTTGCAAGTGTTTTAGAGTTAGCTTGCGGTACGGGTATTTGGACTGCTGAACTTTTACAGGTTGGCGACACGATTGATGCTTTTGATGCCGCACCCGAAGTTATCGAAATTAACCGCAACAAATTACATTCCGATCGAGTTACTTACCGACAAATCGATTTATTTTCCTGGGAACCCGATCGCGAATACGATCTAGTTTTCTTCGCTTTTTGGCTGTCTCACGTACCGCCGAATTTAGTAGATGAATTTTTGGCAAAAGTTTATCGATCTGTTCGATCGGGCGGACAAATTTTTATTGCCGACTCTTTGTTTGAAGAAACTTCTTCAGCTAAAAATCACATCTTGGAGAATGAAACAAGTATCCATCAAAACCGCAAGTTAAATGACGGAAGAGAATTTCAAGTTTTTAAAGTTTACTACCAGACGGATTTACTGTTAGAAAAATTGAATCGGGTTGGTTTTAAATCTGAAGTTAAGGTGACAGACAACTATTTTATTTATGCTAACGGGATTAAGGTTTAAAATTTTCGCTCCTGATGTCTACCCTATGGTAAAATAAAATGGCAAAGGATCTGTTTCACAACACGGTTAAAATCGCCCTCCAAAAAGATGGCTGGAAGATTACCCACGATCCCTACCAATTACGTTATGGTGTTGCTGATGTCTACATCGATCTTGCCGCAGAAGAAGCGATCGCCGCTGAAAAAGAAGGACGCAAAATAGCTGTAGAAATCAAAAGCTTTGCAGGTGGTTCCACCATTTCTGAATTCCACACCGCCCTAGGTCAATTCCTCAACTATCGCATCGCCCTCGAAGTCTCTAGCGAACCACAACGTATTCTGTATTTGGCAGTACCTACCGATACCTACCAAATGTTTCTTAGATTTGAACCCGCAAAAACTGTCATCGAACGTTATGAAGTCCGATTAATTATTTACAATCCAACTCGTGAGGAAATAGAGCGATGGATAGACTAAATGAATACCGCAAAATTGTTTGTGACTTTCTCGAAGATTTTGCTAAAAATGATGCAAACGCTCAGTTAATCTTCGATATCGCCCGCGATCGATACCTCGTCATGCACAACGAATGGCGGGACGAATATCGCATTTATGGGTGTGCCATGCAACTCGATATCATCGACAATCAAATCTGGATTCAACACAACAGTACCGAGATTTATATCGATCGAGAATTGATGCAGCGCGGCGTGTCTCCTCAAGATATTATTCTGGGATTTCGCTCTCCCAGTATCCGAAAACTTCTCGGTCGCCAACTATTAGTAGAATGAACTTTTAGACTGTGCAACAGAAGATTCACTATTAGCTTCAACATAGGACTGAAATCCTTTGTCAATGCGCGATCGAAATTCGGCTACCATCACAACCTGAATCAATTACCATGAATGCAATCTGGTTACTGTTAAAAGCCTCTTGGCTTAATGTTTCGATCGCCCTGCTTACTGGTTTAATTAGCGGCGGTTGCAGCGCGCAATTAATTGCTCTCATTAACCGCGCAGTCAGTGGCAATCCAGATGATGATTTAGTCTGGTATTTTGCGGGCTTGGCAATTTTGGCTTTGATTACAGGCTTCATTTCCCAATTTTTGTTAATCTACCTTTCTCAAGAAGCTGTTTACAAACTGCGCTTGAGTTTGAGTCGGGGGATTTTGTCTTCTCCTTTGCGACAGTTGGAAGAATTAGGACCTAGCAGCTTGCTCGCTACTCTCACTGACGACGTGGGAATGCTTTCTAATACTATATTTGTAGTTCCTTTTCTCTGCGTCGATATTGCTATTGTTGTGGGTTGTTTGATTTATTTAAGCACCCTGTCAGGAGCAGTTTTTGCTGTGGTATTTACTTTCTTGGTATTGACGATCGCCACCATACAGCTACTGCTCGGTAAAATGAGGAAATTCTTCGATTTAGCCAGAGAAGAACAGGATAGATTGTTCAAACATTTTCGCAGCATTACCGATGGAATTAAGGAATTAAAACTGCATTCAGAACGCCGCCAAGAGTTTTTTA
>JBOFTL010000224.1:0-5777 GCA_051652045.1 Microcoleus sp.
AATAGTCCTCTTGAGGTGTCGTTTGCCCAATCTGTGGATAGCATCCTTCCCAACTTTAGCAGCAAAAGATATTGCTGCTTGTTGAAATGTCAAGAAAGAAGTGCAGTTCTCCCACTTTTTCAACTTCAGGTTTGCAGAATTTAAAGTTGCTCGATCGATAGTAGCAAAATTGCGAGCACTGCGGAGTCCGTTCTTTAATGCGGAGTCCGCTCTCTTTGAGCGTATAGTTTTAACATTACCAGGTTTGGACACCAGCAAGTTTAGATATCCAAAAAACGCTCTGGCGACTGCTGCTATATAAGGATTGAATCCGATCGAGGCTTCAAGTGTGAAAATTGCGGATGTAGCGGGGATGCTAATTTCAACGGAGCCAAAAATATTGCTGCTATTGGGGCTGTTTTTGTAAATCAGCGCTTTGGCTCAAACTGTCTTTGCAATCTCAGCACTGACAGTTCAGGGCTACTAAAAGCCCACACTGTACTGTCTGGTCTGTGTGGGTAGTTTACAATAAGGGAATACTTTAGGCTGTGTGGTAGTTCACCTTGCGAGCCAGCAGCGCGAATCAACAAACCAGGTATGCTGTAGGTACGACGCCAGTTGCAGGTTCAGAATCAAACTGATTCGCCAGCAAAGTTAATGAAATTGACGGAGAACATCAAAGCTGCATGCAGGGAAATTTGAGTGAAATAGACATCCGCAGCATCCTGCAACTGATCGAGCTGGGGCAGCGAACGGGAGAACTGTTCGTAGAAACCTACAGCTCGCAACTCGGCAGCAGCACGGGTACTCAGCTTACCCAGCGCTCAGAGACAGGACAATCCTGGTTTGTCTTCTGCTTCAACGGCCAAATTATTTACGCTACCCAGAGTGCGGGCAGTTTGTTTCGCTTGCGCGATTACCTGCGCCGCTATAAAGCAGACACCACCCTAGACAAAATCCAAGTTCCTTACATGGCATCTACCAATGCCCCAGAATACGGATACCTCTGGGCGCTGCTGGAAAACCACATCCTCAGCCCAGCTCAAGGACGCAACATCATCCAGAGCATGATCCAAGAAACCTTGTTTGACTTGCTCAGCTTGCATCAGGGTTCCTTTACTTTTGAAATGGGGTCAGCTTTAGCCCCTCAACTTACCAGCTTGGAAATCAGCTCCCTGCTGGCCAAAATTGTCAAACAGGTGCAGCAGTGGAAACAGTTTCACCCTTACATTCAGTCGCCCAATCAATGTCCGGTAATTTCTAGCCCCGCCGAATTGCGAGCGGCACTGCCTCTCAATACCTTTAACACTCTCAGCCGTTGGGCGGACGGTCATACCTCAATCCGCCAAATGGCGCGTTACCTCAATCGAGACTTGGTGACTGTCGCTAAAGCAATTTATCCTTTCGTGCAGCAGGGATTGGTGCAAGTATTTTACGAATCGTCTATTGCCCCAGCCAACAGCAAACAACCCTGGTCTTCCCCAGAAATTAAGATTCCTCGAGTGGTCTGTATTGACGACGACAAGACGATTCGCAAAACAGTAGAATTAATTTTAAATCAGCACGGTTACGAAGCGATCGGCATCAGCAGTCCCCTCAAAGCCCTGAGTTTAGTTTTTCAACTCAAACCCGATTTAATTTTGTGTGACATCGCCATGCCCGAACTCGACGGCTACGAAATTTGCGCGATGCTCCGCAGCTCTAGCGCTTTCCGGCAAACGCCAATTGTCATGCTGACCGGCATCGACGGATTTATAGATCGCGTTCAAGCCCGCATGGCAGGAGCGACTGACTACTTTACCAAGCCTGTTGGGGAAAGCGAGTTATTAATGCTGGTAGAAAAATATGTCGGTCCGGGCAGCCCGGACCGACATCAAGCCGAAAAATTTTTAGATCCAGAGCTAGCTCGGGAACTAGAAGAAAATTGAGCCCCCGAGCCAACTGCGACTCGACCTATCGGACGCACGCACCGCGAAGTCCTTATAGTTTGCCCCAGCCAACAGCAAGTAAAATGCCTGAATCAGCAATTGCAGTCCCAGACAGCAACCCCACTGAGTTTTATTTCTCGACAAAAGTCAGTCTCACAGGCTCAAAGTGCAAATATAATGTACTTGTTCTTCGTACAAAATGATTTTTCTAGGTTAAATGTATCTGTTAAGGTTGGACGTATATATTTAACTCAACCGGGCAGTCACTAACCCCAGTCTAAAGGCATGGGGCTTGAAAGAGGAAAATTCACCACCTTCTTAATTCAAGACTAAAACAGTGTCTGGCTTACGGGTCTAGAACCCAAACTGAACTATCTGGTAGTGGTACACCATTCATACGTTACTGACCCTCAAAGAAAATTCCAGGACCCCAAACAGCAAAGTGAAGTACAAGATTTAGAAAATTTTTAATTATGACCATAGGCAGCCCAGACTTTATATTACCAGGACTAGGCGCAGATCAATCTCCCGAATTCCAAGAACTAGAAACTCCCGAAGGCGAGCTGCACCTGCGGTTCTACGTTCCTTCGGGAAACGAGTTCGCACTGCCGGCAACGGGGATTAGAGAGGTACTTTCCCCCGCTCCCGATCGCATGACACCCATCCCCAACGTTTCATCCTTGCTTTTAGGTACGCTAAACATGAGAGGACGAGTGATTTGGGTGGCAGACTTGGGTCAATTTCTCGGGGATCAAACACCTCTGAACACAGACCGACCCGAAATTCCGATCGTCGCTGTGGAAGACCAAGACACAATATTGGGACTCGCAGTCGATCGGATCGTGGGGATGCACTGGCTCGATGTAGAACAACTGCACTCGCAGAACAATGCACCCGATGGTATGATTCCCTTTCTCAAAGGAGAATGGATGTTCAGTGAAGACCCCAATCAAGTGTTGCGGCTGTTAGATCAAGTAAAAATTCTGCGCTCCGCACGGTGGGCAGCATGAAATTGATTTGAGATTGGTGATTGGCGATTTTCGATCGAGATAAACATCTAAAATCTTTAGATCTAAAATCTAAAATCTCAAATCTAAAATCTAAAATCTCAAAAGTGGGTAGCGGGAAATGATTTTAGATTGGCGATTGGTGATTTTCGATTGGGGTACGATCGCAAACAGTCACGCAGGTGTGAATCTAACAGTCAAGATAAAAATCTAAAATCTAAAATCTAAAATCAAAAGAGGGCGGCAAATGGCAACAAGTACCAACTTTCAGCAGGACTACCAACGGGCAGAAGCGGCATACATGGAGGGCAACTATTCAGAAGCCGCCGCTCTAGTTTATCAATTAGTAGAAGATTTTCCCGAAGACCCCAGCGCCCGACTGCTGTGCGGACACATTTACTCTTATGGACTGCAACAGTACGAGGTGGCGCGAGAACAGTACGCGGTCGTACTCGGTCTGACCGACGATCCGAGTTTGGTCGAACACGCCCACAGTGGAATTGCCTACACAGATCAATTTATCACGGGAGAGTTTCTCGAAGAAAATCGGGAAGCTTTATCTGCAGAAACTGAATTGGAATTCTATCCAGAAATATCCCTAGAAGAAGGGTTAGAAGACCCGGATTTGGAACTTTTCCAAGGAGATGCAGCAGCACAAATGTCTTGGGAAAGTCAACCCCTAGAAGAATTAGAAAATGGGGACTTGGCAGGGCTAGAAATGAACGGCTTGGAGTGGGAGGTGCAAGATGCAGGTGCCGCGGGCAAAGATAATTTAACGCCGATTGCTAACCCTTTTGCCAGCGACAGTGGCGGGATGGCCGCCTATGCAGAGGCATCGGGAGCGCTAGCAGATTTAGAAGACTCGGATTTTGCAGACCCCTTTGCTTCGGGAAGTTCAGACTTCGGAAGTCCATCAGTGCGCGACAGCAAAATGTCGGGCAAAAAAGAATTAGACCCTGCAATTTCCCAGCAGCAAGAACCATCAAACGAGGTCTTCAACGCTCAAAGTTTCGCAGCAGCAGAAATCGGGGACTTTTCCTTTTCCGATCCAGATCGAATCGACTCCCCGACAGGACCCTCAGACGATAGTTTTGACGAAGCTTTTGCACCGCTTTCCCTGCCAGACGACCTAGACTTGGAAGAACCTGACGGATACTCAGGAATGCCTCAAAACGGCACCCACCCCAACCAAAAATCACCACCTCCAGAAGCAGACCCCTTTAACGTACCGCTATTGGACGATTTCGCAGATCGATCGCCAAACAGCCGCCCAGACCACAATGACGCAGATTATCCTTCAAACTATTCCGTAGCAGAAGACGAAACCCTGTTGATGGGAGGTGCTGTCCCCAATTCTCAAAGTCAAAGATCGAGCCGGGGGCAATTCAATTCAGCAGATCGCTCTTCTGGCAACAGTGGCTACGGAAATTCGGACTCCAAAGGATTCAAAGTTCCAGACAGTTTTGAACTAGATGCTTTTGATGATGACGCTTTCAGCGATTCTTTCTCTCTAGACGAAGACGAGCAAGCAACTTCTTTCGGTGCGGGGACTAAACACACCAGCGACTGGTCGGCAAAAGGAGGCTCAGCTCAAGAACACAGCGATTTCTTGGACGAATTTGACGAATTTGACGATTTGGGCAATTTGCCGGACTTTGATATCTCTGAGGATGCCAACAGCTCGATTTTAACTAGGGGTAGCACCAGTTTCGGCAGCAGCAGCGGCATGATGGGTACCACCGGCAGCAGCCTGGACTTCGATAACAGTGACGGTTCGGCAATCCGCGATGATGAAATATTCAGCATTTCGGGACCTTCCGACTCCGTGCCGACTTTTACTCCAGCCGAAACAGAACCGATCGATTCTGCGGTGACAGTGGAACAGGGGGGACTGGCTTTCTTGGAAAATGCCCCCTTGGTGACCAAACATTTATACACCGCGATCGGGGCAGGACTGGTTTCTTTGGTAGCCGTGGCTTTTGTTACTAACCTCGCCTCCTACCAAGCCCTGCGGGAAAACAAGCCTGAAGCAGTCGTCTATATGCGCAATACGGGCTGGCTGATGACAGTCGCAGCAGGCGCGACTAGCTTTTTGACTTCTTGGGGCATCGGCAACCTGATTTCCAAGCAGGTACGCAAGTCCTCCGACAATTTGCAAGCTCAGTTCGATGCCGTATCTCAAGGCAATTTGGACGCTCGCGCCACAATTTTCTCGGAAGATGAATTTGGCAAAATGGCTGCTAAATTCAACCACATGGCGAAGGTGATGCAGACTACTACCAGCGATGCCAGACGCAAAGCTGACGAGCAGGAACAAGCCAAAGAAGATTTGCAACGCCAGGTGATCCGCTTGCTAGACGACGTGGAAGGAGCGGCCCGCGGTGACTTGACAGTCCAAGCAGAAGTGACTGCTGACGTGTTGGGCGCTGTTGCTGACTCGTTTAACCTGACAATTCAAAACCTCCGAGAAATCGTCCACCAGGTGAAACAGGCCGCCAGAGAGGTGAGCAAAGGCGCTACAGACAGCGCCAAGTTTGCAGGGGATTTGTCTTCCGACGCCCTGCGCCAAGCAGAGGAACTGGCAGCAACGCTGAATTCCGTACAAGTGCTCACAGACGCGATTCACCGGGTTGCCGAAAGCGCGAGAGAAGCTGAAGAAGTGGCTAGAGGCGCGGCGGCAACGGCTCTCAAAGGAGGCGAAGCCGTGGAACGCACGGTGGCAGGGATTTTAGAAATTCGAGAGACTGTAGCAGAAACATCCCGAAAAGTCAAGAGGTTGGCAGAAGCTTCTCAAGAAATTTCCAAGATTGTAGCTTTGATCGCGACGATCGCCTCCAGAACGAACTTGTTGGCATTGAACGCC
>JBOFTL010000225.1:0-4955 GCA_051652045.1 Microcoleus sp.
GGAGATGCGATCGCCGCTGCATTAGGTGAAACACTAACCGCTGCTAAGCTTTCCGATGCTGCCAGTACAACTGCTGGACGAGTTACAGGAGCAGAGTTTGTGAGTGCCTGGAATGCGCTTTACGAACAGCAGCCAGCAGTTCAGGCTAATTCTCTACAGCCTACAATTGATGCCCTCGTTGCACGGATTGCAGCACTAGAGGCAAAAGTGCCGTAGCTTCACTGTTCTGAAGTTGTTTATGGTTTTCAGTTTCTATGTTCTTCTCTTCCATTTCTGATACATCTGGTTTTACCATGCCTTCTACATCATCCTACCTAGCCAACCCGCCCGTTGCCCCAGGAGAAAATGCCCAGCTCCTTGCCCAGACTACTACCATCATTAGTGATTGGGCTGCAACCCGCACATTTACGCCTTTCCCGTGGGAAGGTGCCGTTTACACACCGCAGGGACAGCAACCTCTCTCAGAGCGGGAAAAAGCCGCATTTGAATGGCAATGCCAAGATCAGATGAACTGGTACAATAACGAGTTCATCTACCACAAACTTGGGCCAGAGAGTGGACTACCTGAAGTTAGGATGGTTTATAAAGGCCCAATTCGCTATTACGTGGGCACTCTAGAAAAGGAGAGAGATAGAGCATCCTTCACCGCAGGAGCCTGCAATGCATCAACTAATGTACTCCGCAATCTCAGGACAGCTTCAGGAGATGCTACCGCAATCGATCCGCCCAATCATCCAGTCAATATGATTTACACGTATGTTCGGGACGGCATTGACGCGATCGACACTACGACCATTACTCATTATGCTGATCTGGCAGCGGCAGAAGCGGCGGGGAATATCCGCTACGATACCTACATTTACATTGAGTCAACCAAGGAAGTTTGGTATAGAACTTATAAGAACTACTGGGCAAAATTTGTAGATAGAGCCGATAGTTCTTTCTGGCTCAATAAGGGCATCCAGACCGCAAACTATGATGCAGCCGTAGCGTTAGGGCCACTAGACCCCGGCACGGTACTTAACGTTGGCGGCAACGGAATCTACGTCAATGATACTGGAGCCGCAGCGACATTCTCTTTTGAGTGGTTTTGCCGAGAGTCCAGAAGCTATTGCTTTATCGCCTGTGCTGGCTTAAATACCAATGCCCATAGTTCGATGCAGCCACAGTATCTAAAGACAACTTCGATGAAACAGCTTCATGAGGTTGGGCACGTTATAGGGTTGGGGCATGGCATTACGAAAGGTACTTTTGCTAGCCCAATGTCAGGCTCACCTGAAGCTTATCCGTCCGGTGGTGCTCACCACTCTTTTGCTCAGGCTATGCTGTGCTACGTTCACAGATACTGTCTGGGCGTAAGCAATATAGCGGCAGATTACAATAGACCCACATGGACATGGAGCGACCTTAAGATTAGTCCGTCCAATGATGGTTCTAAGTTTCCGGTTCTCACTGGGAAAGTTGTTACAAGCAACCAAGCCACTGTGCCATTGCTGGGCGTATTTGTGCAGTTCGGAATTGACTTGCGCAATGGCAAGGCTTATAGCTCATACAATTCTAGCTATCTGGTGGCAAGCCGCATCCGCTCTGATGGAACATTTTCCGTGGCGCTAGATCACGCCTACTCAACAGGAGCCTTTTTCCTCGATTCCTTGGGGAATGGTTATGATGGGTACATTCGAGCATTCAATCTAGCGGGTCTGTATAATGACGCTAATTTAACCGCTATCCCTCTGGAGCAACGAAAATGGACAATACTTTAACGCCCGTAGACCTCACCGCGGTTACACAAGTGCAGTACGTTTGTGCTAGCGAGGGAGAACCTGCTCAAATCGCGGTACTTGACCAAGTGGGTTCGCCGTGGTTGACGGATATCTCTGTGGATCAGTTTATTCAAGCTACAAACGAGCAACGCCGCGCCCTAGTCAATGATGCAAAAATTGTGGAGCATCTTACGGCTTTAGGTAATCACAAGATGCAGATAGAATGGATTGTTGTTGGAGCAATCGACATTGACGTAGAATAAAGGCGCGATCGCTGATGTAGTTTAGGTTTAGCAAGAATCAGGAATCCAAAAATACAGAAAATATAATTAGGAGTGCGTGCCGATAATGCTTTATTCACCAATTGCAGACGTACAAACAGTACTGGGGGAACAGACAGATGCAGTTGCCACCTCAGATACAGGAACATTTTCGCTTCTTAGCCTGTTCAAGCGATCGCTCGAAAAACTAAGCGCATTAACAGCGTTATACAATCCTACAGTTACACAATCAGGTGGGATTGGCGCAACCTTTGCAGACCTACCCGTCACAGGGAAACTACGAAGGGTTGTCATACAAAATCGTTCTGGGGTTGTGCTATTTCTGCAATTCCATCAGAAGGCGACTCCATTAGCTACAGGGGATGTCCCACTCAATGGACAGCTTTATCAGGTGGGGAATAACGGTCAAGTGATTTTGGCAGCAGCAGACTACGGTTTAAATGGGACCTCCCCGCCAGCT
This sequence comes from Microcoleus sp., assembly GCA_051652045.1. GTDB lineage: Bacteria > Cyanobacteriota > Cyanobacteriia > Cyanobacteriales > Microcoleaceae > Microcoleus. The sequence continues at coordinate 2,505 of JBOFTL010000225.1, forward strand.
AACACACGAATCGGAGTCAGTACATCGTTTGGAACTTTCTCCGCTCATGCAAGTAGCAACGTATCATTATTTGTGGAGACAATTTAATGGCTTTCTTTACCCCAGAAATTGTAGAACAGGCTAGGAGCATAAAATTTACTGACTCCGTTGATGTTAGTACTCCTGACCCAAATACATTAGGTGCGGTATTTGTCCCTAACAATCCCGCACAACCAGGAGTCATTTACATAGCCGATCAAGGGTCGGTCTGGCAATGGGACGGAGCGGCATACGTTCCCTACACAGGGGACCCCATCCCGGTATTAGGCCCATGGAAAGTGGCGGGGTCTGGGAGTCCAGGAATTTCTCCAGGAAATAACCCTAATGTAGACATCCAACGAGAAGATGGGACTTTTACTAAAGTTTATGATTTGTCTGTTAGAGGACAATACAATGTCTCTTACCGCTTCATCACGGCTGCATCTACTAACGTATACAACGATGTAGGGTACCCGGTATTCACTGGGACGGCTCCACAGGTTTTGAATGGCATGGCCAGAAGATCTGACGTTAATACCCTTTCCTGGGTGGCGAACTTTGGTACAGGCAACCTCACAATCAACCATAACTCTGCGGCGGTGGGGAATACGCAGAACAGATTCTATCTTCCTTCCGACGTTGCATTAGTTCTCGCTCCTGGGCAGACAGCGACGTTTATGTGGACAGTGCTCCATCTTGCCACTCCGCCCGGTACAACTGGCTGGAGGCTACTGTCTGTTTCCCAAAGAACTGGAGGTGACAGTAATCCATTAAGCTACGATGTGACAACTGCTACTGCTCACGGGTTTGTTGTAGGAGACGCAATCAGGGCTACTCCAACAGGATATGCAAAGGCGCAAGCAAACAGTCGCGCAAACAGTGACGGATACGTGGGAATTGTCATAACAGTTTTCAATACAACAAATTTTAAGGTGGGACTCCCAGGCTCTAGGTATGGTACTGGGTTTACAGGAGGGACGCTTTATTATCTAAGTGCAGCCACCGCTGGGGCGCTTGTTACTACTGCGCCGACAACACCTAATATTATCACTCCATTAGGAGTGGGGCTGCCGACTGGAGAGCTATTGCTTCTCCAATACCAAGGGATTGCAGCATAAAGATGTTTAACATCCGTCAACTCTTCAGATTTCGTATTCAGAGTATTCCATTCATCGTTGGATTTCTTTTGCTGTTGATTCTTGTCAGACGATCGCATCAAAACTGGCAGAACTTAGCCAGACTTGTTGAAGATCGAAAATACTATGATTTAGTGGCGATCCGTAATGGAATTGAATACATAGATAGACCTCCTTTAAAAAGCAACCGCGATATTCAGGAGGCAATGGCAGGAGTTGTAAGAGGTGCTCACCGAAACACAGTTTTCATGCTAGGCGAATCAAGGTATGGGCCAGAAATAGTCGTTCAGCCTACCAATAAATTTACAGATGATGAAATCTTAAAAGGTCAAGCGGTCTGGGCTAATGGCTCTTACTATAAACAAATTTATAGCAAAAGTGGCTTTACTTTTAAATTTCAAGGGAAAACGTTTCAAGCAGTCGCTAGACAAATTCATCTCAATAAAACTACTTTTGAGTTATTGTCTTTAACCTGTATTTCTAGATCAATAAGTAACATATATCATCAGTCTTTATTGGACCTAACTATATTATTGTCGGCTGTTGGTTTCATTGTATTGATTGTCTTAGCAGCATCATCTAAAGCTGTAGTTTATTATGCAAAAGATATTTCGGCAAAGCGAAAAAGTATAAAACAGTGGTGGTACCCAGAAGAAATCGTACTTGCAGTAAATAATTATAACAATTTTCTTTCTTCGGAGAGATTATACAAAATTCAGATTGAGCAAAGTACGTCTGGTCAAATTGTTGTCCGCTCTAAGGGACAAGAGGAAGCGATTATCCATAGCGCAAACAAAGCTATGGCGAATATTTCTGGCTACACTCAGGCAGAGCTAGAAAATCAGCCACTAAACTTGATTGTGCCAAAGCAGTTTCATCATTATCATTTCGGGATTGGAGCATTTGACCCAGACCTAGTCCGTCGTGTGGGGATGCACGCCTATGCAAGTGGGTGTCCGTTCCATGGTCATCAAAAGTCTAGACTTATTGGCATTGATCGAACAGTAGACCTAATCCATAAAGACGGTAGTACTCGAAAAGCAGTTTTGGGTATTTTCTACGTTGGCAAGAATGATGCAGGCGAAGACGAATGGACCGGAGTATTTACCGATGTAACTGAGCTGACCGATGCTGTAGCCAAAGCAGAAGCATTCGCAACAGACGTACAGAATATTACCCACATTTTTGCCCATGACCTAAAAGCTGGAGAAATTGCCTCAGCCAAAGCAGGTGAATACGTTACAGAGACAGCCAAAGAACTCATCACTTATCTACGAGATGCTGGTCATCTAGACAA
>JBOFTL010000226.1:0-16388 GCA_051652045.1 Microcoleus sp.
TCTGGAAATCCATAAATTAGTCAACGGCAAATATGAATTGCAGTCGGAAAATCCTTTGTGGATGCCAGAAATCGGTTTGGGAATCGGATGCGAAAGAGGTAATTATGGTGGGTATGTTCGGGAATGGTTGTACTGGTATAATGCAGAAGGAGAGCGCTATTTAACACCTCAAGAACAGGTGAAATTGGAAGCCCAACGGGCCCTACAAGCCCAACAACAAGCTCAAATTAGCGCGCAACAGTCTCAGCAAGAAGCCCAGCGGGCCGATCGAGAAGCCCAGCGGGCCGATCGGTTAGCTCAAAAATTGCGCGATTTAAACATAGATCCTGATAGTTTAGACTGAAGCGTTTTAACAGGGGAAATGTCTCGTTAAAAAAGTCGAGATAGCAACCATCAAAAGTAGGTGCGCACCTTACTATTAAGTAAAAAGCCTGCGTGACAATGAAAGAATTAATAAGAAAAAGAAAAGAAAAAAATAAATATGCTATTGCAATCGCTACCATCTTTTTGCTTGCTGCCTGCGATACCGTAAGCTCTCGCTATCCTACAGCAATTGAAGCTCGTAAAAGCCAAGAATTTAACCGGGGGCGTTTGCCCAAAATACTCCCAGATTCAGCATTTGATATTCAGGAGACTTACGATCTCGATCTTAACCTAGGCAACGGATCGTTTCGATTTGCTGCGCGTGACTCTGAATCTTTGCGCGCGCGCCTCAAATGGCATCCGCTATCTACGGCACAAGGTGTTGGTGAGGAATACACTAAGTTGCAGCGTGATGGCTACATTTTTTACACCTTTGAAAACTTCTTTATCGCCGTAAATTGGAAGAGTTATCATGCTCGTTTTTGGCATCCTTTCCACGAAACAAAATGGAAATAATGCTACAAACCTAATTGCCAGAAATTTTCTGCTGTCACCTGAATGCGCGGTAGCGACATTAAAGAATCGTCAAAACTGCTAAATTCAGGCTTGTAAGTCATACCAAAAGTATAGCCGATCGCCCCAAGCAAATGCTCTACAATTCGATCGGACTTCCCGTAAGGATAAGCAAAACACCTCATCGATTTACCCACTCCCCGTTCCAAAATTGCCCGCGATGTTGCCCCTTCCCGCACGATTTCTGTTACTGACAAAGCAGTCAAAGGTTGATAAGTCGCAGACATGGAGCCAAACTCAATTCCTGCATCCCGCAGTTGCCGAATTTGAGTCCATTCCATTAACTGCATTTCTTCAGACTCTGCTTTTTCCCAACTATTTGTCTTGCCTACCGACTCCGCTACCAGAAAAACAGTTGCTGTAAAGTTAAAGCGTTTTAGCAAGGGAAAAGCACAGTTAAAAAAGTCGAGATACCCGCCATCGAATGTAATTAATACTGCTTTACCGGGCAAAGGAGTTCGATCGCGCTTCGCCCTGTGCCAATCTTGCCAACTCGCGCTATAATAACCTTGATTTTTGAGATATTGTAGCTGTCGTTCAAAATCCTGGGTCGTAACTTTATTTAAACCACCAACAGAAATGCAGCGGTATGCGAGAATTGGCAGCTTTTCAGTAACAGTATTACCTGCAAAAAATTTGAATTTCATTGACTGATAAACTTCACCTACTGAAGGCTTTTGCAAAATGATTTCCGGCGCGTAAACTACCTGCTGTGGCAACTCGTTTTCTCGGGGAATTTGAATTATCGATTCCCCCGCAATCGCCGCCGCTGAGGCGATTTCTCGCAGGGCCGCTACCGGGAGAGCAGCCCGACGGCTGACGCTAGTTCCAGTTGCACCCGATCGCCTGCCAAAAATCGCTGCATTCGTTGGGTAAATGCCTCCAGAACCGGGTGCATTCAACCAGTCGGGCAAATTTGCCATTTTTTGGGCTGATAAAGCTAGGCGCGATCGCAGTGAGTTCTCGTCGTTTAGCGGTTTTCCAATTAAAGCCGATCGCGCGGCAGCGACACACAATTCAAAACCAATATTTCGAGTAATTGTCGATCGCAATTTTTGAGCTGAAACAAAATTATTTTCCGCAGCAACAGTTACAATTCCGATCGCAACTCCGCCTACCTTTATCAGTGCGTTAATTTCTGTCGCTGCTACTTTGATATTGGTGAGTTCTTCGCTAATTTCTACAGATATAAAATCTTTTTTTTCGTTTACTATTTGCGCTGCATCTGGTGTTTTTGAGCTGTAAAAACGATCTACTTTCCAATGGGGGCGGTTCCAAATTTCCTGTAAAAATAGCGTCCATTCAAACTGCGGAGTTTCCGGATTTTGTTTAAAGAATCGATCGAAGATTTGCCAAGCAAAATTAGCCGCGATCGCATCTTCCAAAACCCAAGCAGTCACCGTGCCGTCATAGATTGGCAATTCAATAATGCCAAGTTCAATGTTTTCTAATTTAACAGTACAGGACAGGCGATCGAAAATTGGCGGTACGTTGCAAATATCCGCAATCGGTTCGGTGACTTCTACTGTAACCTTCCAAGAATTTTCATGATTTACCCAGGATATCTTATCTAAAATGCAGCTAATTTCATCTTGCTTAAATAGCCGATGATACTTGTGAGACTTAGTGCTGGCAATATCTCGATCGATTCCTTGATGCCAGGGTAAATTCAAACTTAAATTCGCTGCTTGCTGCTTGTAATTGTCCAGCATTGCAGGAGCGTATTCAATGCCAATAAACTTGCAGAGTTCTCTTAAAACTTTAACTTTGTCATCTAAAAGCTGTTCGTACTTGACTAAAATGTGGTTGGAGCGATCGACATATTTGTGGCTAGTTAACATCGCATATTGCCAGCGATCTATACAGTGGTTTAAATCCCAAACACCCCCCCATAAGTCGTGAAAACTGCGAGTAGCCTCATACATAGAAGCGATCGCATCCATGCCGTTGCGCAAAATATGGATAAACTTAACATCCGGCAAAAACCGCTCTATATCAGGAATAAAATAAATATGTTCCGGAGTTTTTTCCAACCAAATGCTTTTGTTTTGTTCCGCAGCCCAACTATCTAAAACTCCGACAAACCAACTCGTTTTAGCTTCGTTATTTTGGCTGCTATCAAAATTTTGTAAAAACTCAGGCCGCTTAATCTCATCCTTAAAAAAAACTTCCAGTCTGCTTGGCAAATTTTCTGCAAATTTATCGTATAATAAATAGTGAAAAAACTTAGACTCAGGAAAAGACATTACTTCAGGATGAGCGGCTAACAAACTTTGCAAAATTGTCGTGCCGCTTCTCGGACACCCAACTAAAAATATTCGTTGCATTGTGATAAGAGAAGGAAGAAGGAAGAAGGAAGAGGGAAGAAGGAAGAAGGAAGAGGGAAGGTATTACATGGATTCGGACACGGATACACGGATGAGTTATTGAGTGTGTCTCAGATGCTTACAAAATCAGCAAGAAGGAATAATGCCGATCTAGTAAGCTTTTGGGTTATTTAGATCTTGCGTTTAATTAAATAGACTTACTTAGGAATGAGAATTAAATAACTTGCATTTTTTGTAGGTTGGGACCGGGAACGAACCCTCCGCTACGCTTCGCCCAACACCACCCTCGAACGTTGGGTTTCATGCTTCAACCCAACCTACGGAAGTTATTTAATCCACGATCCTTATTTATAAATTAACCGCAGAGAAGGCAGAGATCCGATCGAATTATAAATTATATCATGTCTGGTTGTATCGATCGAATTGTCTCGATCGCACAGCCCCAGGGTGAAGCATTTGGATATAAGTCCTGAAATTTATAACAAAGATTATCGCCCAAATGCTTCACCCCTACACATATATAAAACCGATGCGTTCGGAGATGATATTATTTCTCAACATCTCTCTATCCTCTTCCTCTCTGCGCACTCTGCGCACTCTGCGGTAAAAAATCTTCCCTCAACTCCACATAAAATCCTCCTGCAACAAATCCGAAAGTTCCCGATTGTAAGGTGCAAAATAACTTGCTAACTCTTGCTCGATCGCCCGCGGCATATTGCTGTAATCCTCAACACTGTTCATCTCGTATTCTCTCACAGCAGGCACCTGAATATCCAAGAAATCCAACACCCGAGAAAATACCTGTTGCGGATTAGCTTGAAAATCCTCACTCTTCAAAATCAGCAACTGTTCCCTAGGGAAATAGTCAAGCCAATTCTTAATTTGATCGACATAAATGCCGCGAGATAGGTAAGAATAATGTTGGTGATTGAAACTGTAATAACTTTCGTCCGATCGAACTTTTTCCACCTCACCTTTAAGTCGATCGGCTTCCGAAGCAATTGCCTTGGCAAAATCCAAAGTTTCACAGCCGATCGCCACTTCTAAATTATAATGCAGCCAAGCTCTTTGCACCGGATTTCGCAGCAGCACGATTAGCTTAACATCAGGGCAACACTTATAAACCCGCTCCGGTGCCAAAGGATGGTAAATATAGTAAGCAGTCATTTCCCACAACAGCACTTTGTCACCCGCCGCACTCCGCTGCAACTGCTTGCTGTACCATTCCATCCCGCGATCGAAATTTAGATCGAAAAAGTGAATTTCCCGCGTCCCTTCTTTAATAATTTGCAAGTGATTTGCTAAATGACCGTATAAAATATCCGCGCTGCACTTTTGAGCGCCGATCAGGAGAAAATCCGGTTTATTTTTAGTTTTCAACTGCGTGGAAATCTTCGCATAACCGGGATTATTTTTATTCAAAGCATGAACTTTCTCGCTCTTCTCCGGTACATCTACAAGCTGCATTTTGCCATCCAATTCCCAGCGGTAGGGCGGACAAAGAATCGTCTTTTGATGCACGGTCGATCGCACGTATAGCGGGTAAACGTGCCAGTGATAATCGTAGGCATAAGCCCAACTTTTCTCGTAAATTCCCGCGTTGACATAATACTGTCCGTTGCCCAAATCCAGCCTGTCTAAATGCAGACTAATTTTGCCTTTACCTTGAGCTACAGGCAGCAATCTGCCCATATTATTTGTATTGGTATCGAAACAATTTTGTCCGTCTTCCCGGCTGATTGTCACCCCAAAAATTGCGCCGGAAATGGCTTTGGGAGATTCATAATGAATTTCCACAGTTACCGAATCGCCGCTGTCGATTTCCTCATCCGGGAATACTTTAACATCAGTAATTTCTACTTCCAAAGAACCGAAACGATTTTCATTAACCCGCAAATGAGTGCCCGTACTTGTCATTTCCGGCGGGCGCATCGGAGTGCGTTTTTCAGTTTCCGATCGCATCTCCGATAAATATTGACCGGCGACTACTTCTGTTTCTCCGTAAGCTACTACATTGCCTTCCCGCAACCACAAAGCGCGATCGCACATTTTTTGAATTTGAGCCGGACTGTGGGAAATTAAAACAATCGCACAACCTTGATTTTTAAACTCGGCTATCTTATTCAAACATTTAGTTTGAAAAGCCACATCTCCCACCGACAAATATTCATCAATTAACAATACATCTGGATCGGTATGAATTGCGACGGAAAAAGCCAGTCGCATTTTCATCCCGGTACTGTAGGTGCGCATCGGGCTGTCAATAAACTGTTCCAACTCGGCAAATTCCACAATATCTTTAAATCGGCGCGCTGCTTCCCGGCGAGTTAAGCCCGCAACTACTGCACCGACAAACACATTTTCCCTACCCGTTAAATCTCCATGAAAACCAGCACCTAAATCTAACAAACCGCCAATTCTACCGTTAACTTTAATCGTACCTTCTTCAGCGCGACCGATGCCGCCGACAAGTTGCAGCAGAGTTGATTTTCCCGCACCATTCTTGCCGAGAATTCCCAACATTTCCCCCGGCGCAACAGTAAAACTGATATCTCGCAGCGCCCAAAAACGCGCCTGCGGTTTCATGCGCCACCAACCCCACAAAGCAGCTTCCATAATTGTGAGAGGTCGATCGGCACTGTAGCGGTTAAAACGCTTTCCCAAACCCTTGACAACAATCGCTTGGCTCATTTACAATTCCTCCACAAATCGATCGCTCTGCCGTCTAAAAATGCCAAGTCCGATCGGTAACAAAGCCGCCACAACCGCACTCACAATTAACAGCGCCGTCCAATCTGGCTGCATTCCTTTCAACAGTACGGCGCGGTAAGCTTCAATCAGCGGCACCATCGGATTTAACTGATAGAATATTTGATATTCTTTGGGAACGCTGTTGAGGTCGTAAAAAATCGGAGTTAAGTAAAATAACATCTGCAACAACACGCCTAAAGTATGTTGGGTGTCGCGAAAAGTTACATTTAAAGCAGCGAGGGGATAAGCTAAACTTACCGTCAAAACGAACTGAATTAAAATCAGCAGCGGCAGCAACAATAACACCGCACTCGGTTGCACTCCATCAATTGCTAGAAAGATAATTAACACCGGCAGCGCCAGCAAAAAGTGAACTAAACCCGTAGTTGTGGTAACTACTGGCAAAATTGCCGTCGGAAAATTCGGCTGCCGGATCAGGGTGAGGTTGCTCGTAATTAATGCCGTTGCTTGAAATAAGGCTGTCTGACTCCAAGTCCAGATTAACAAACCGCTGAAAGCAAAGGAAGAATATTTCGGAATATTTATCGGAATTACCGATCGAAAGACGAAAGAAAACACTGCTAATTGCAACAGCGGATTGATCAAAGTCCAAGCAATCCCCAAGGCCGATCGCTTGTAAAGTAATTTCATATCTCGATCGACCAATTCTCGCAGCAAATCGAAAAAATGAGCGATTTTGCGATTGTAAATTAGTTTTTGGGAATGTCTCACTGTACACCCCCAACCATCACTGGCTCTTCGACTTCCTGCGTTTCTTCCTCAGAAATAGCCAGCAATTTCCGTGCTTGCAATTGCGCTTCCCGGTAAGCAAAAGGACTTTGCAAAGCCCCCAGCAATTCGCTGACAACCAACTTGCGGGGCAGATTTCCCGGATGGCGCAAGCGGCGCAGCAGCCACCAACCCAGCCACTCAGAGGCGACAAACTTCAAAATTTCCCAGCGCGGCACGGTGCGGTTCCGATCGCACGTCAGCAAGTAAGATCCAAAACTGCGCCCGTTATCCTGCAACTGCCGGCTCAAAGCTTGCTCGCTGCGGCGGTGCAAGTGCCACACCAAAGCACTCGGATCGTAAAGAGTAGTGTATCCCTTCGCTAAAATCCGGTGAAACATCTCAACATCGCCAGCCCCGCGCGTTGCTGTCCCCACATCAAGGGCGATGTCAAAATTGCCCACAGCCTCAAAAATTTCGCGGCGGAAAGCCATATTTGCCCCGACACCGTAATTGCAAGCCCACAGCAAATCTTTCGTCGAAAGTTTTTCACCTTCTACTTTGAATTTGTGCAAATATTGCAGCATTCCGCCGTAAACCAGCTCGAATTGTTGTTGGGGCAAAGTTTCCAACTCAGCAGCCGAGACTAAACCGCTAGCAGCCATCACTTTCGGATCGGCAAAAGCAGCAGCCATCACCCGCAGCCAACCCCGATCGGGCCGCGCGTCGTCGTCAGTAAAAGCTATAATTTCATGTTGCGCTTCGGCAATGCCGCGATTCCGCGCCCAATCGAGTCCTGGCCTTTCTTCCTTGACGTAGCGTACGGGGAATCGCGCGACGAATTCGGCAGTGCTGTTGTTGCTGGGAGCGTTGTCTACAACGATAATTTCGCGGTGGGGATAGTCGAGGGCGAGCAAAGATTTCAAAGCGCCTTCGAGCAATTCGGTACGATCGCGCGTGCAGATGACAACGCTAATCGGCGGTAGGTTTTTTTGAGGGGAATCAGGCTCGAACTGTTTTGCTAAAGATGCTTGCAGCACCTCCCAGTGTTTTTGTTCGATAATTGTTTGTCGCACTCGATCGGCTGGAATAGTTTGTTGCCAGTTTTCATTATTAAAATAAGCCCAGGCTAAAGGCTTGCCATGATAGCGAACTAAAATGCGCACGCCCTCGTATTCTTTAAGCTCGCGAATCGGCTCGATCGGTTCGGTAAATTCAATTTCTACCAGTTTGATTGCCATAAATTCCTCTTGGTTTTGACACTAATTTTATGTTCGGTTAAATGTTCGCACTAAGGACTTCATTCCTTAAAACTCTTAATTTGTAGGTTGGGTTGAGGCACGAAACCCAACATTACCCAACTTTTTTTGTAGATGTGTTTTGAGTAGTAAAACCTTTGGTTTGCTAGGTTTAATCTGACATTTTGTACCACCAATGGGAGCGGTGGATTTTTCGGGGGGCAGGGCGGGTTTATGTAACCTGTCTGCAAGCTTTAAAATCTTTGGCGAACCCGCCCCTACAGGTTATTGAAAATGGTACAATATTTCAATTTAACCCAACCTATAGAGAGGACTGAAGTCCTTACTACGAACCTTAAGGACTAAAGTCCTTACTACGAACGAACGGTTACTTGTTCGTTACTAACTCATAACTTTTAAAACCAACTAAAGGATTTTCTGCGATCGTTTCAGGTACTTCAGCGCTGCGGGGCATACCGTTAGCTGCCATCGCCACGGCCAAATTGTAAGATAAATGAATGGCCAAAATCGATCGCAAATGAACGCCTCGCAGCGGTTCCGCCGCCACCTCGGGAGAAATGTGACCGACTTGCAGTTTGCCGTAATATAAGTAAACTCCATCCGGTCGTTCGGCATCAATTCTGCGCTCGGCCGCTTCCCAACCTTCCTGCAAATCGATTTCAATTTCATGTTTTCCCAAATCCGATCGCGCCGGACCGGATTGCATAAAATTAATAATGCCCGATCGAGTTTTTAACTCGTCCATGACACCCCGAAAATACCAATAACCGCGCAGTTTGGCGTGCAACCACCGCCAAGTTCCCCGCATCCGCAAGTTTTCGAGCCAATCGAGGGATTTCCTCAGTCCCGCAGCCAATAAATCCACAAATTCCGGCCAGGCAAATGCGATCGAAGTCAAGATTTTATCTGCTAGCGAGTAAGGAGTTTCGTAGTTTTTTACGTGAAGTGTCGGTTTGAGTTCCGGGTGTTTTTTACCCATCGCCACGTCCGATCGCGCTTCTAATCTAGCACGGTGAAAAGAGCGATCGAGATTGTTAGTTTCGTGTTCGTAATGATAGCCTTTGGCTTCATGATTCACTACCAAAGCTACACCTGCTTTCAGCAAACGCAATCCCAATTCATAATCTTCATGAGCGTTACCGAGCGTCGTATCGAAGCCATCAAAACGAGCAAATAGTTGTGCGTCCATCGAAAAATTGCCGCTGAGAAAATCTTCATAAGTTATTCTGTGAGCCGGTTGAATCATCTGATAAAATTTATCTTCCCACCAGGCTCGCGCTGCTACATCAAAAAACTTAGTCGATCCTTGCAACTTCGGGGGATAAGTGCCGATGACAGCGCAACCCGGACGTTCTAAATGAGTGCGAACGTGGCTTGCTACTAAAGGTGGTAGCGCTTCTACATCGTCGTCAATAAATAACAGTAATTCTCCTTTCGCGGCCGCTGCGCCAGTATTGCGAGCAATCCCGGCTTTTTGGCAATTTACTTCAATAACCTGCAGTTTAAACGGAGCTTGATAATCTTTGAGCATTGCCAAGGTATCGTCAATGCAGGTGTCGGCAACCACTGTAACATCTATCAGCTCGATCGGATAGGTTTGTGAGTGCAAAGCATCGAGAGCGCGCCGCAGTGAATAGCTGCGGTTGTGAGTGGGAATAATTATGCTAACTGTTGGATTGTCCCCGTTCATAAATTTGTAATTTGGTAATTGGTAATTGGCAATCGGTAATTGGTAATTGGCAATCGGTAATTGGTAATTGGTAATTGGCAATCGGTAATTGGCAATCGGTAATTGGCAATCGGTAATTGGTAATTGGTAATCGGTAATTGGTAATCGGTAATCGGTAATTGGTAATTGGTAATTGGTAATCGGTAATCGGTAATCGGTAATCGGTAATTGGTAATCGGTAATTGGTAATTGGTAATTTTCAACTATCAACTATCAATCGATCGCGAGCGGGGACGCTCGCACTACAACTATCAACTCTCTCGGGCGGGCACGGGGGCACCGCCCCTACCGACTATCAACTATCAACTATCAACTATCAACTCTCCACTATCAACTGATTTAACTTCCTGCAATCGCTTGCGAGACGAAAAATAAGCCATCGGACCCATTACACAACCGCGCAATTGAGCCAATAATAGGTCGATCGGCACCGCTTCCGGCCGCTTCCGCAAAGCAGCAATTAATTCAGGAATTTGCTTGTACCGCAACCATCCCCAAGCTAACAGCGGTATCCTCAATTCGCGACTTTTAACAAGAGTGCGCGTCCAGAAAGCGTAAACTCCAATTCCGTAGCAGTACATGGTTTTGCGCATATCTTCCCATTCGCGGCGGTGGCGGTGCCAGCTTATCGCCCTCGGTTCGTAGACGATGCAGTAGCCGGCGGAGAGAATCCGAACGTACAATTCGTGATCTTCCCCACATTTAGCAGGCGTCCCCACGCCCAAAGCTTCATCAAACAACCCTACGGTGTCGATCGCACTTTTGCGCAAAGCCATACTCGCCGAAACCCCCACATCAGCCACCACCAAGGGGTCGCACTTCGCCCCGTCAAAAATGCGGCGCACGAAGCCCCTGCCGTGGGGGCTGTAGCGTTCAAACCATTCTTGGGCTTCTGTTTCGAGCTCCAGGGGCATTACCAGCCCCGTAACGCACATTACTCGCGGATCGTCAAAATTCGGTAACAGCGATCGCAGCCAATTGCGATCGGGCACAGCATCATCATCTGTAAGGGCGATAATTTCGCCTTTAGCTTCCAGTACAGCTCGATTTCGGGCGGTACTCGAACCCGCCATATCTTCGCGCACGTAACGAACTTTTGGGTATTCTGCAACCAATTCTTTGGTAGCTTCCGTTGCCGGACAGTTGTCAATTACCAAGTATTCTTGACCGTCATCGGGCAGCAACATCAGCGCGTCAAGACAGCGCCGCAAATCCTCCGTGCGATCGCGAGTGCAAACTGCTACAGTAGCTTTTGGCATTGCCCGTTTCGGCCCGCGTTCGTCCCACTCCAGAGCGTCGTAAACCCAATTTTTCCACAGATTATCACCGACAGAACTCATCAGTGATTCCCGCAATTGAGTTCCTTCAATACGGCCTCCGACTACCGGAAATTGAGCTTGTCCGATCGGGTTTCCGTGCAGTCGAATTAACACTAGCGCTTTGCCGTAACGTTCCTCAAGTGTAATTTCTGAGGGCAGTTGAGATATTTCGAGGTCGAGAATAGCTGTTGCCATTTTGCAATTTTTTAGATTTTAGATTTTAGATTTTAGGTTGCGAAAAACTGTGTTGCGTGTTGCAAAAAACTGTGGCATTCTCCGTATTTTACCGGATGTATTTTAGGGAAAATTGTTTTAGGCGATCGCGGGTTATCAAGTCCATATTTGCCGCTCGCAGTTCGCAACTCAAACTTCGCAACTCAAACATAAATCCTCTTTTTACGATCGCTTTTATTCTTTTTTACTTGCGCAGACCCGTCAGTGTCAAGTTTTTTGTCTGCGGAGTTTGTAGTGCGATCGAAATCTCCTAATTACAGGATACTCAGAAACCTGGTTGGGGAGGGATAATTTACGCATCACCGCCACAATGCAAAAACAAACCCGATTTCTCCCGTTTTACTAACAACCTCCCAACCCCAGAAACCGGGTTTCTTCGATAAGTTAAGTATCACCGCCACAATGCACAAATAAACCCGGTTTCTCCCGCCACACCAACAACCTCCCAACCCCAGAAACCGGGTTTCTTCGATAAGTTAAGTATCACCGCCACAATGCAGAAAGAAACCCGGTTTCTCCCGCCCTGCTAACAACCTCCCAACAGCTCGATCGACCGCTATAATGTATAGCAGTCGCAAAGACGGTTAAGGCATCCGAAAACCCCAAAACCGATTCAGATCAAGCATTTCAATGGTTGACTGTTGACTGTTGACTTCTGCTATATGTTCGTAGTACGGACTTCAGTCCGATATATGTTACGGACTGAAGTCCGTACTACAAACCGTTTCGATCGAACGTCCTCTCAATTTTGTATTTGTTGTCAAACAAACTGAATTTTATACATTTGAAATAACTCGCCGCTCTGTTTTTTGACTACTTTCGCCCCGGCAGTTTTAATCAATTTTTCCCAATCTGCAAGAGCCTCTAAAAACACTTCTCCGGCCCGATAAGTTTCCAAAATTGCCCAATCTTCAGCTAAAGGAATATCGGAGTTAATAACATCAAAAATCAAATGACCGCCCGGTTTGAGTACCCGCTTGACTTCCCCCAACACGATCTCCCAATAGTCGATCGGATAATAACAGCTTAAGCCTGTAGCGATGCACAAATCGAATTGAGCGGGCTCGTACTTTAGGTGATGGGCGGGAGCTAATTCTACACCTTTAAACAGTTTGGAATTGAGCTGAGGGCCGCGAGAGTTTAGGGCATCCCGCGCCGCTTCACTGATTTCTTGACCGTAAAAAAACGCTTCCCACTCGCGCCAAGGATAGATCAAAAAGCTAACTCCACAACCGATATCCAAACAGCGTTGATTTTTTTGCGGTTTGGCTATTTGCCAAAACGGAGAAGCCATTTTTGCTTGGAGGGCACCTGATGCCAATTCCAGAAAAATCGGCATTGATTCCACTTCTTCGGGCCAAGCAAAAGTTTCTCCTCGATATTCTCGATCGAACCTAGCAGCAACTTGCGATAATAGAGCCTGCCAATTGTCAGATTTTCCCTTAGCAAACCAGCTTGGCTCTTGATTCGATGTAGAACGTTCAGACTTTTTAGACATCCTGAAAATTACCTTAATGGAGCAAGAAGGCTACCGCTATACCGGAACGGTTAGCGACCAGATGAATTGCGATCGACTCTCCAGACGCTTGCGGCAGCGAATCATTTTAGAAAAGTGGTAGGAGGGTGTCACCTTCTTGAACCTTTGAGAGCTTTTGTAAAGTTTTGGCGATAAGGCTTATTAAAAATTAACGCAGGCCACAACAACGATAACACCAAGCGATTTTGAAAATTTCTGTTGAAGTTGGTGCGATCGAAACCGCTCCATAATTTCCAAATCCCGCCTCCGTAACAGCCCAGCAACAGCAATGCAATTAACGGTTCCATCCAATAAACCTCCTTGAGAGCGATCGGATTTTGGCGATTCGAGCCAAAGCACTACATTTAATCTATCATTTATTTACCGCGAAAGTCGATCGGCAGCCAGAACAGAATGTACGCATCAATACCTATTGTTAACTGTCAGCAGGCACTCCTGCAACTCTTAACAGCGAACGGGTAACTCTTAACAGGCAACTCTTAACAAGCAACTATCGAAAGACCAAAAACCTCGCCCTTAACTGTCAACTGTCAACTCTCAACTGTTTGCTGTCAACTGTCAACAGCACCCAACAGTTATCGGTAGCGCTCGCTACTAAAAAAAACTCGATTCCCCAGAAATCAGATCCTCACTGATAATTAATAATGAAGCACTTTTAACTGAATTGGGTTCGCTCTAGAAATAACCAGGAGTGCTTTTTTAAGCAAGGAGGAGCTTATGCGTGCAGTGCTGATGGCTGGGGGGTCGGGAACTAGGCTCAGACCCCTAACCTGCGATTTGCCCAAACCGATGGTGCCTATTTTAAACCGTCCGATCGCCGAACATATTATCAATTTGCTTAAAAGGCATCGGATTACGGAAATTATTGCGACACTGCACTACCTTCCCGATGTCATGCGCGAATATTTTAGTGACGGGGGAGAGTTTGGCGTTCAAATGACCTACGCTGTAGAGGAAGATCGACCGCTAGGTACAGCAGGCTGTGTTAAAAATATAGTCGAATTGCTCGATCGCACTTTTTTAGTTATCAGCGGCGACAGCATTACTGACTTCGACTTAACTGCCGCGATCGAATTTCACCGCCGCAAACAGTCCAAAGCTACCTTAGTTTTAACTCGGGTTCCTGACCCGATGGAATTCGGCGTAGTAATTACAGATGAAAACCAGCGCATCAACCGCTTTCTGGAAAAGCCCTCTACCAGCGAAATTTTTTCCGATACCGTTAATACCGGCACTTACATTTTAGAACCGGAAGTATTGGATTATTTGTTGCCCGATCGCGAGTCCGACTTCTCCAAAGATTTGTTTCCGCTGCTGCTAGAAAAAGGCGAACCCATGTACGGATACATCGCCGAGGGTTACTGGTGCGATGTCGGCCAGCTAGATGTCTATCGGGAAGCTCAATACGATGCCCTATACGGGAAAGTCAAACTCGATTTGAGCTATTACGATGAACTGCGGCCGGGATTGTGGGTGGGTCAGAATACTTTTATTGACGATAGCGCCAGCGTGGAAGTACCGGCGCTAATCGGCAATAACTGCCACATTGGATCTCGAGTCAAAATTAATAGCGGTACCGTCATCGGCGATAACGTGACAATCGGGGCTGACGCTAACATCAAGCGCCCCATCGTTTGGAATGGTGCAATTATCGGCGAAGACGTTCACCTCAGGGCCTGCATTATTTGTCGGAGCACTCGCGTAGACAGGCGGGCTCACGTCCTAGAAGGTGCTGTCGTCGGTTCCCTCTCGATGGTGGGAGAAGAAGCGCAAGTGGGACCTAGCGTGCGCGTCTGGCCGAGCAAAAGAATTGAATCTGGGGCGGTGCTCAACGACAATTTAATTTGGGGAGAACAAGCAAAACGCAATTTGTTCGGTCAGCGAGGGGTTGAGGGACTGGCAAATGTCGATATTACCCCGGAATTTGCGGTGAAATTGGGCGCTGCTTACGGTTCGACTTTGAAACCGGGATCTGCAGTATCGGTTTCTCGGGACCAGCGGAGTATTTCGCGGATGGTTTCGAGGTCGTTAATTGCGGGTTTGATGTCGGTGGGAATTAGCGTGGTCAATTTGGAAGCGACAGCAATTCCGATCGCCCGCACGGTTGCATCTACAATATCAATTGCTGGCGGGATTCACGTCCGCATTTCGCCAGAACGGTCCGATCGCATTTTAATTGAATTCTTTGATATCAAAGGCATCAATATTACTAAAGCGGCTGAGAAAAAAATCGAAGGTGCTTATTTTAAGGAAGATTTGCGGCGTGCTTTGATTCCCGAAATTGGGGATATGTCGTACTTTACGCAAGCTCTTGATGTTTACAGCCGTACCTTTGAACGGCAGATGAATATTGAGGCAATTCGCTACAGCAATTCTAAGGTAGTAATCGATTACGTTTACGCAGTTTCAGGAGCATTTCTGCCCCAAATTTTGGGTAAGTTTGGCTGCGACGCCGTAGTGCTCAATGCGAGTCTCAAACAGAATTCTTTGAGCAACGGCGAACGGGAATATTTGCTCGACCAACTCGGTAGGGTGGTAAAAGCCCTCAGTGCTAATTTTGGAGTTCAGGTGTCGGCTAACGGCGAACAACTGATTTTGGTAGATGAATCGGGAATCGCGATTCGAGGGGAAATGCTGACGGCGCTGATGGTAAATTTGATGCTGACTTCTCACCCCAGAGGTACCGTGGTAGTACCGGTTCATGCTTCTTCTGCGGTGGAGGAAATCGCCCGCCGCCATCAAGGAAAGGTAATCCGCACTAAGGCAAATCCCACTGCTTTGATGGAAGCGGCCCACAGAAATCCCAATGTGGTACTCGGCGGTAGTGGCAATATGGGTTTTATTTTCCCGCAGTTGCATCCCGGATTTGACGGAATGTTCTGTATTGCTAAAGTGATAGAAATGATGACGGTGCAAGAGCGATCGATCGGACAGATCAAAGCCGAACTTCCCCGCGTCACCCATCGCAGTTACAGCGTCCGCTGTCCTTGGACGGTCAAAGGTTCGCTGATGCGGTATTTAGTAGAAAGTCATTCGCCCGATCGGTTAGAATTATTAGATGGAGTGAAGATTTTTAATTACGGTGACGATAATTGGGTATTAGTTTTGCCCGATGCTAGCGAACCAACCGTGCATATCTTTGCCAACAGCAACGATCGAGATTGGGTATCTGAAACTTTGAAGGAGTACCGCGCCCTCGTTCAAGATTTTGTCAGCCAAACTGAGGCTGCAATTCGCCAAAATAAGTTAGTTAATCGGTAATGGGTAATGGGTCATGGGTAATCGGTAATGGGTAATCGGTAATGGATGAGCGCGACTCAGAAGTCAATATCGTATGGTATGGTGCGTCGCTCAATAATAGACATCTTCCAAAATTAGGTTGTTGTCCTTATGGAGCAATGCTTCCACAATCTTTTTAGGAGATGCCTAATCTCTGCCAGCAGCGAGAATTTTTCGTCGCGACGCACCCTACGCAGTTGGGGGATAAAGGGGTTTTCACATACCGGATTTGTGTAATAAAATAACAGGGATTCCCAACCCAGGTTTGGTATAATTATCAATTACCAA
>JBOFTL010000227.1:0-11267 GCA_051652045.1 Microcoleus sp.
GGGCTCTCAAACTTTAGTTTATCGAGCACGGCGGCTGAGCGATCGCCAGCCAGCAGTTATCAAACAATTAAACAATCCCTATCCCAGTTTCAGCCAACTGTTGCAGTTTCGCAACCAGTATACCATTGCCAAAAATCTCGAACTGAGCGGAATTATTCGCCCCTACAGCTTAGAATCTGTCGGCAACAGTTATGCCTTGGTAATGGAAGACTGCGGCAGCATTTCGCTGCGAGACTATAGTTGCGATCGGACATTGGCGATCGCAGAAGTATTAGAAATCGCCGTACAAGTCGCCCAAATTCTTCACGAATTACATCAAAATCGAGTCATTCACAAAGATATTAAACCTGCCAATATTCTAATTCATCCAGAGACTAAACAAGTTAAATTAATCGACTTTTCCCTCGCCTCATTATTACCAAAAGAAACCCAAGAAATCAAAAATCCCAACATACTCGAAGGCACTTTAGCGTATTTAGCCCCCGAACAAACCGGACGGATGAATCGAGGCATTGACTACCGCAGCGATTTCTATGCTTTGGGAGTAACGTTATTTGAATTATTAACCGGAAAATTGCCTTTTGAATCGACAGATCCGATGGAGTTGGTGCATTGTCACATCGCTAAGCAACCGCCTTCATTAGGCAACAGGCAACAGGCAACGGGCAACAGGGGAGAGGGAAAAGGCAACAGGCAACAGGCAACAGGCAACAGGGAAGAGGGAAAAGGCAACAGGCAACAGGCAACGGGCAACAGGGAAGAGGGAAAAGGCAACAGGCAACAGGCAACGGGCAACAGGGAAGAGATTCCTTCAGTGTTAGCAGATATCGTGATGAAACTGATGGCAAAAAATGCCGAAGATCGCTATCAAAGTGCGGCGGGATTGCAGGCAGATTTGCAGCATTGTTTGGCAGAAATTAAAACGACAGGAACCATTCGAGATTTTGAAATAGGCAAGTTCGATCGACTTTCCCAACTCAACATTCCGCAAAAATTGTACGGTCGAGAAACCCAAATTCAGCAATTACTGGCAGCCTTCGATCGGGCCAGCAAAGGGAAAGGCGAATTGGTGGCAATTTCTGGCTATTCAGGTATCGGTAAAACTGCTTTAGTACAAGAATTATTCAAGCCCCTGACGCAGCAGCAAGCTTATTTTATCAGCGGCAAATTCGACCAATTTAAACGAGATATTCCCTACGCTTCCGTATCGGAAGCTTATCGGGGTTTGATCCGGCAAATCTTGACTGAAAGAGACGATCGCATTGCTGCATGGCGCGATCGCTTTCAAGCTGCTGTCGGTGAAAACGGACAATTAGTAATTGATGTCATTCCCGAATTAGAATTGCTGATCGGCAAACAGCCACCCGTACCCGAATTGAATGAGACAGCAGCCCAAAATCGCTTTTCTCAAACGATGGTGCAATTCGTGTTAGCTTCTCGCAGTCCGGAATGCCCGCAAATTGCCTTTATGGATGACGTACAGTGGGCGGATTTAGCGACGATTCTCAGCTTGCGATCGATTTTGAATTTACCGGAACATCAAAATCGCCTGTTGGTAGCTGCCTATCGAGATAATGAAGTAGATGCCAGCCATCCTTTGATGCAGGTTTTAGCACAATTGCAAGCCGACGGCATTGCGGTAACGCAAATTACTTTAGAACCGCTTTCTCTGGAAGACACGATGCAATTTTTAATGGATGCGTTGAATGCCGATCTGTTAAATATAGCGGCGTCTGCGGTGCGACGTTTGGCTCAGTTACTCTACGACAAAACGCAAGGAAATCCTTTCTTTTTAACGCAATTATTAACGTATTTGCATTCAGAAGGATCGATCTGGTTTGATTTTAAGGCGAATATTTGGCAGTGGGATATTGACAAAATTCAACAGCAAAATATCGCCGACAATGTGGTGGAGTTAACGATCGGCAAACTGCAAAAATTGCCAATTCCAACGCAAAATAAACTGCAACTTGCAGCCTGTATCGGGAATCGATTCGATTTGCAAACACTAGCAACCGTCAGCCAGCAATCGGTTTTCCAAACGATGCGATCGCTCTGGGATGCCGTGCAGCAAGGATTTGTCGTAGCCCTCGATCGCAATTACCGCGCTTTTTTAGGAGATAGCGAAATTGCTATCTCCGAAATTCAAAATTCAAGGTTCAAGTTTTTGCACGATCGCGTGCAACAAGCCGCTTACGCTTTAATTCCTGAAGATCGCAAACAAGAAACGCATTTAGCGATCGGAAAATTATTGTGGCAAAACCTGACATCAGAGGAATTAGAATCCTGCATTTTTGAAGTCGTCAACCACTTAAATGCTGGCATCAATTTAGTTGAAAACCTAGAAGAACGGCTAAAACTTGCCCGACTCAATCTCAGTGCGGGACGCAAAGCTCAAACCGTTGTCGCCTGCGATCCGGCTTTGAAATATTACCAAATAGGACTGGATTTATTGCCCGCAGATAGTTGGCGATCGCACTATTCCTTAACTCTGGCACTACAGGAATCGATCGCCCAAGCAGGCTATCTCACAGGTAATTTTGACCTAGCAACATCCGCGATCGCAGCAGTGCTAGAAAACACAACAAAACTGTTAGATCGCGTCAAAGTTTACGAACTCAGAATCCAGATTTATCTTGCCAAAAATCAAGCTTGCGAAGCTGTCGCCGCCACCTGCGAAGCCCTGGCAGAATTTGGTGTTAGCATTCCCGCCCAACCCGCCCCAAGCGATATCGATCGAGCCTTGCAAGAAGTTTTCACGTTGCTAGCAGATAAAACGCCAGCAGACTTACTCGATTTGCCCCACATGACAGATGCTATTCAGTTAGCAATTCTACGCATCGCTGCTGCGGGAATGCCTGCTGCTTACCTCTCGGGTTCGCCCGCGTTTCCATTATTAGTCCTCGCCAGCGTAAAAGTTTCTGCCAAATATGGCAATACAATTCTGTCTCCAGGAGCCTATGCAGTTTATGGTATTATTCTCAGCAGTCAATTGAACGATCTCGCCAACGCCTATCAGTTTGGAAAGTTAGCATTAACACTCACTGAAGGGTTGAACGCGCGGGAAACTCAACCCAGAACCTGTTTTGTTGTGGGGCTTTTCCTGACTCACATTAAAACGCATTTACAAGCAGCATTGCCTTTGCTCCTGCAAGCTTACCAGTGCGGTAGAGAAGTCGGATCGGCTGATGATTCCGCTTATGCCGCTTCAGAATACTGCGGGATTTCCTTCCTGCTAGGGCGAGAGATTTCCCTGCTGATTGCTGAGGCAAAAGCTTACAGTCAAGCACTATTGCCGACCCAGCAATTTGCCTCAGTCAAGATCTGTCAAATGACCGAGCAAGTCGCATTAAATTTAGCCGATCGCAGTCAAGAACCGACAATTTTATCAGGCGATGCGTTTAATGAAGCAGAATCTCTACCGCTGTTAGAACAAGGGAGAAATTTTAACAGTCTTTATTGGTACTGTGCCTGCAAATTAATTCTATGTACCGCGTTCGGACAGTTCGCTGAGGCGATCGATCGCGCGGAGCAAGCCAAACTTTATATCGCAGGCGTTCGAGGTAAAGCCATCGTACCGACAGTGCAATTCTACGAATCGCTGGCGATTTTGGCATCGATCTCGCCGGATGCAAAAACATCCCAAACTTTAATCGATCGGGTTGTTGAGAATCAAGCACAATTGCAATTCTCTGCAACTTACGCTCCCATGAATTTTCAGCACAAATACGACTTGGTAGAAGCAGAACGATCGCGCCTGTCCGGTAAAATTTACGAAACAATGGAACTGTACGATCGAGCGATCGAAGGGGCGATCGCTAATAAATACATTCAAGAAGCTGCCCTAGCCAACGAACGCGCTGCTGAATTTTACTTCGGTTTATGCAAACCAAAAATCGCCCAAGCCTATCTGAAAGAAGCTCATTTACAATACCAAACATGGGGGGCAATTGCAAAAGTCAGGCAGCTAGAAAGTCGCTATCCAGAGTGGTTAGCTTCTCCAGAAAGAAATGCAATTTTCAAACAATATAGTTCATTTTTGCCAGATATTACTATCAGCAAAAGTAGTAGCAGCACTGGTGGAGAATTCCTCGATTTAGCTGCGGTAATTAAAGCAACTGAAGCAATTTCTAGCGAACTCGTATTCGATAAACTGCTCGATCGTCTGTTGCAAATTCTGTTAGAGAATTCGGGAGCGCAAGCAGGTAGCATCGTTTTAGAGAGAGACGGCAAACTATTTATTGAATTTGCAGCGCCCGCTTCAGATACTTTTGAACCGATCGCCATCACTGAAAGTACAAATGTTCCCGTGACGGTGTTGCAGTACGTGACTCGCGCCCAAGAATCTTTAGTCATTGCCAACGCTACCGCCGAAGACATTTGTGCTGCCGATCCTTACGTCTTAAAACACCGTCCTAAATCCATACTTTGCAGCCCGATCGTCCGTCAAGGCAAGTTTATCGGGTTAGTATATTTGGAAAATAATCTGCTTGTCGGGGCCTTTGCGAGCGAGCGGCTGGAAGTCATAAAAATTTTGATGGGACAGGCGGCGATCGCCCTAGAAAATACTCGCCTTTATCAAACACTCCAACAAAGTGAAATTAAATTTCGAGCCTTTGTTGAAGATGCAAACGACCTGATTTATTCAGTCGATACTGATTCAGTATTTACCTATCTTTCTCCACAATTTAAGAATATGTGGGGCTACGAAGTTGCAGACTATTTACATAAATCTTTTGCACCGTTGGTTCATCCTGATGATTTACCCAAAGTTATCGCCTCAAATCAAAAGCTGTTAGAAACTGGAGAAAAACAAGCAGGACTTGAATTTCGGACAAAGCATCGAGATGGATCGTGGTTTTGGATTACTTGCAACAACTCGCCGATTAAAGATGCGCGGGGAGAGATCGTCGGTTTGCGGGGAATTGCGCGAGATATTAGCGATCGCAAGCGCGCTGAATCAGCCTTGGCTGAAAGTGAAGCATACCACCGCAATTTATGCGAGCAATCCTCAATAGGTTTAGTATTGTGCAACATGAAAGGAGAATTGCTGTATGCTAACACTGCTTATGCCAATATTATCGGGCGGACTTTGGCAGAAGTATTAGGATTAACTTATTGGGAAATAACTCCGGAAAAATATGCTGCTGACGAACAAGCTCAACTGCAAAGTTTGCAAACAAACGGATGTTACGGTCCCTATGAAAAAGAGTACATTCATAAGGATGGACATTTGATTCCCGTGCAACTATCTGGGGTAATTGTTAAACGTCACGGCAAGCAGTTAATCTGGTCTAGTGTCGAAGATATTAGCGATCGCAAAACTGCTGAAGCTAAGCTGCGCGACAGCGAATTATTCTTGCGAAGTACCTACGAAGGAGTCAGCCAGGGAATCTGCGTTGTTGATGTCACTCCCTCCCGCGATTTTCGCTTTGTCGGTTGGAATCCATTAATTGAAAAAATCACAGGAATTCCCAGTGCGGATATTGTCGGTAAAAATCCCGAAGAATTATTGGGTGTCAGTTACGGTGAGACAGTCAGGCAAAACTACGAACGCTGTCTGTCGGCGGGAACGACAATTTTCTATGAAGAATTTCTGCCATTTCAAGGAAGAGATATTTGGTGGCTGACAACTTTAAATCCCCTGAAAGATGAGATGGGTTGTATTTACCGAATTATTATTACTACGATCGAAATTAGCGATCGCAAAGCTGCAGAAGCACAAATTCAACAAAAGAATCAGGAATTAGAACAAGCCTTAACTCAACTCCAACACAGTCAAGCACAAGTCGTACAATCGGAAAAAATGTCAGCCTTGGGTAATTTAGTTGCTGGAGTCGCTCACGAAATCAATAATCCTGTTGGCTTTCTCAACGGCAGCATTAATCATGCTCAAGATTACTTGAAAGACTTGCTCGAATATCTGGCACTCTACCAACAATATTATCCCGATGCTCCTGCCGCGATTCAAGATCGTGCCGCACATATCGATTTAGAATTCACGATCGCAGACTTGCCAAAATTACTCAATTCCATGCAAGCAGCCATCGATCGCATTAAAAACATCAGTACCAGTCTCCGCACTTTCTCCCGTGCCGATACGGAACACAAAGTTAGCGCACACCTGCATGACGGACTCGATAGCACGCTGCTGATTCTTAAATATCGCCTGAAAGCTAACGACAGCCGTCCGGCTATTGAAGTTGTTAGAGATTATGGGAATTTGCCAAAAATCCAGTGTTTTCCAGGACAGTTAAATCAGGTGTTTATGAATATTATTGCCAACGCGATCGATATGTTTGACGAAATGGCTGACACTTGTTCGTTTAAATATTTAGAAGCACATCCCCAGCAAATTATCGTTCAAACCGAAAAGGTAGACGGGCAAGCATTGATTCGGATTCGCGACAACGGTAAAGGCATGACAGCAGAAGTTAAAACCAAAATATTTGACCATTTATTTACTACAAAACCTGTAGGAAAAGGCACGGGATTGGGATTAGCGATCGCCCGTCAGATTGTAGTCGAAAAACATGGCGGTGCGATCGAAGTTAATTCTGAAATTGGCAAAGGCACTGAATTGGTCTTAATTTTACCAATCTGCACTGGTGATAATAGCAACTAAATTTGTGCTAGTCTTGCCTCAAGAACGCTTCTCTTCGAGAGCTTTCCTATCCTTCGGGAACGCCTTCGGCGAACGGATCGCTGAGCTAACACTAACGCGCGTTAGTGAAGCCATCGAAGAGGATCGCTTCTCTCTCAAATATGTCGATTGAGAACTCTGTAAAAATTAAGTCGGAGACTCGGATGGTAACTAAAGCCAAAGTTGGCGTAAGTTTGACATTAAGCTATTTTCATAACACAACAAATTTCGCAGCGATCTGTATCACAGAAAACTTCCAAAATATTGAGTAAATTAGAACAAAAATGCGCTCGCAGCTAGCCGGGTAAAATTTTATGATAAAATTGTTAGGATACGAGATTATCGAACAAATTTATGCAGGCTCTCAAACTTTAGTTTATCGAGGGCGGCGGCAGAGCGATCGCCAGCCAGCAGTTATCAAACAATTAAACAATCCCTATCCCAGTTTCAGCCAACTGTTGCAGTTTCGCAACCAGTATACCATTACCAAAAATCTCGAAATAAGCGGAATTATTCGCCCCTACAGTTTAGAATCTGTCGGCAACAGTTATGCCTTGGTCATGGAAGACTGCGGCAGTATTTCGCTGCGAGACTATACTCGCGATCGGACACTGGCGATCGCCCAAGTATTAGAAATCGCCGTGCAAGTCGCCCAAACTCTCCATGAATTACATCAAAATCGAGTCATTCATAAAGATATCAAACCTGCCAATATTCTGATCCATCCAGAGACAAAACAAGTTAAATTAATCGACTTTTCGATCGCTTCACTTTTACCAAAAGAAACCCAAGAAATTAAAAACCCCAACGTCCTGGAAGGCACTTTAGCATATTTAGCCCCCGAACAAACCGGACGGATGAATCGAGGTATCGACTACCGCAGCGATTTCTATGCCTTGGGCGTGACATTATTTGAATTGTTAACCGGACAATTGCCCTTTGAATCAGACGATCCGATGGAGTTGGTGCATTGTCACATCGCTAAGCAACCGCCTTCATTAAGCAACAGGCAACAGGCAACAGACAACAGGGAAGAGGGAAAAGGCAACAGGCAACAGGCAACAGGCAACAGGGAAGAGGGAAAAGTCAACAGGCAACAGGCAACAGGCAACAGGGAAGAGGGAAAAGTCAACAGGCAACAGGCAGCAGGCAACAGGGAAGAGATTCCTTTAGTTTTAGAGAATATAGTGATGAAACTGATGGCAAAGAATGCCGAAGATCGCTATCAGAGTGCTTTGGGTCTGAAATATGACTTAGAGATTTGCCTGCACCAACAAAAAGAAACAGGTAAAATTGAAGTCTTTGAAATCGGACAAAGGGATTTGTGCGATCGCTTCTTAATTCCCGAAAAACTTTACGGACGAGAAACAGAAGTTCAAACATTACTCGATGCGTTCGATCGGGTAGCGAGTGGCAGTGCAGAAATGATGCTAGTAGCAGGATTTTCAGGGATTGGTAAGACGGCTGTTGTCAATGAAGTTCACAAACCGATCGTACGGCAACGCGGCTATTTTATCAAAGGCAAATACGACCAATTCCAAAGGAATATTCCCTTCAGTGCCTTTGTCCAAGCTTTCCGAGATTTAATGGAACAATTGAGTTCGGAAAGTGACGCTCGACTGCAAATCTGGAAAACCAAAATTCTCGAAGCGGTGGGTGACAGCGGACAAGTTTTGATTGATGTAATTCCCGAACTAGAGCAGATTATTGGCACTCAACCCCCAGCGACAGAACTATCAGGAACTGCTGCTCAAAATCGCTTTAATAGATTGATGCAGAAATTCGTGCAAGTTTTTACAACTATAGAACATCCCTTAGCGATTTTTTTGGATGACTTGCAGTGGGCAGATTCGGCATCGTTAAAATTGCTGCAATTGTTGATGAATGAAACCGGATATTTATTAATCTTGGGGGCGTATCGGGATAATGAAGTGTCACCGGCTCATCCATTGATGATTGCTGTCTATGAGATTGTCAAAACTGGGGCGACAGTTAATACGATCGACTTGCAAGCCTTAAGTTTAGCCGATCTAAATCAGTTGGTAGCAGATACACTCAATTGCGAACTATCGATCGCTCAACCCTTGACCGGATTAGTGTACCAAAAAACCAGGGGAAATCCCTTCTTTGCCACCCAGTTTCTCAAAGCATTGCATGAAGATAAGCTCATTACCTTTGACCCCCCTGTGTCCCCCCTTACCAAGGGGAGCCAGTGCGTTGCGGGGGGCTCTCCCGTTGTAGCAACTGGCGTGGGAAGAGAAGGGGGGTGGCAATGCGATATTGCTGGAGTTAGAGCTTTGGCAATTACTGATGATGTGGTGGAATTTATGGCACTGCAACTGTTGAAATTGCCAGCACAAACTCAGAATATACTGAAACTGGCAGCTTGTATTGGGACACAGTTCGATCTCAATACCTTGGCAATTATTTCAGAACAATCCCAAACAGACGTAGCGACTGCGTTATGGAAAGCGTTGCAGGAAGGGTTAGTCTTACCGATTACTGAAACCTACAAATTCTTCCAGGATGCCGATATAGAAACACCGGCACAAGAGATTACCGTACCCTACAAATTTTTGCACGATCGCGTGCAGCAAGCCGCCTATTCCCTGATTCCTGAAGAGCAAAAACAAGTGACGCATCTCAAAATCGGTCAACTTATGCTCGAAAAAATCCCACAATTAACTTTAAAAGATAAAATTTTCCATGTTGTCAATCATCTGAATATTGGCTCTGAACTTATCTACGATCCAACTCAACGGGAGCAACTGGCAATTTTGAACTTGAGGGCAGGCCAAAAGGCTAAAGTCGCTACAGCTTATGCAGATGCAGTTAAATACTTAAACTTTAGTTTGGCGTTGTTAGAAGCTGAAAAATGGCAGAGTCAGTACGATTTAATGCTATCAGTTCATATTGAAGCTGCAGAAGCAGAATACCTTAATACTAATTTTCAAAAATTAGCTAGCTTGGCACAGATAGTTTTAGAAAAAGCCAAGACAGTCCTCGATGAGATGAAGATATATGAATTACAAATTCAGTCGTATCAGTTACAAAGCATGATGTTGAAAGCGATCGATACTGGATTAAAAGCACTAGAAAAACTGGGTGTCTTCCTTTCTGCAAGCATTTGCGATCGCCCCATGCCAGACTTGCCAAGAATTGAGGATTTAGACAGTATTCCTGAAATGAAAGATCCGGGTAAATTAGCAGCTTTGAGGATTATGATGGCACTCTATCCGCCGATTTATATTGCCAAACCTGATTCGATAGAACCGCTCATTTTAACGATGGTTAAACTTTGTATTGAAGGCGGTCATTCCGCATTGGCTGCTTACAGTTACGTCCTGTACGGCATTATTTTATGTGCCAAAAAAGGAAGCATAGATCGGGGATATTATGCAGGTCAAATTTCACTAAAATTGTTAGATAAATTTCAGGCTACCGAATTAAAAGCTAAAATTTATGTTTTATTTAATGCTCATATTCGTTTTTGGAAAGAACCAGTCCGATCGACTATTAATGCGTATTTAGAAGGCTATCAAAGCGGACTAAAAACGGGTGATATAGAATGGGCTAGTTATAATTGCAAGCACTATTGTAAAAACTTGTTTATTAGTGGTGAAAATTTAGAATTAGTAGAAAAAGAACAAGCATTGTATCAATCTGTTATTCTCAAAAACAATCATGAATTTGCTTTAAACTATACCCGAATTTGGATGCAGGCTGCGCTAATTTTGCAGGGAAAAGCGACCGATAATTTAAAACCGATCGGCAAAGATTTTGACGAATCGCTACTAATTCCTCTGTGGGAAAGTAATAATAATTATATGTCGTTGTTTGCACTGTATCTTGTTAAAGCTAATTTAGCTTATCTCTTTGACGATGTGACAGCGGCTCTCGATCGTGCTTTTCTCGCTAAAGAATATATCGGAGCATCGCTGGGATTAATCACCATCGGAGTTTACAACTTTTACCTGTCGCTGATCCTGCTTGCTGCTTATCCGCAAGTAGAAACTAGCAAGCAGCAACAATATTTATCTGATGTCAAAGAGAATCAAGAAAACCTTAAAGAATGGTCGGTTCATGCCCCACAAAATTTTCGCCATAAGTATCTACTCGTTCAGGCTGAAATGGCAAGAGTTTTAGGAAAAAAACTGAAAGCAGTAGATTTGTACGATCGCGCTATCTCCCTTGCCAAAGAAAACCAATATATCCAAGAAGAAGCCTTAGCTAACGAACTCGCCGCTAAATTTTATCTAGATTGGGGAAAAGAAAAATTTGCTCAAATCTACATGACTGAGGCGTATTACTGTTATGCTCGATGGGGAGCAAAAGCCAAAGTTGTCGATCTAGAAACCCGCTATCCCCAACTACTCGTAACAATTTTGCAGAAACAGCAACTATCTTTCAAACCGACAGAAACGGTGATTTCTATCGGATCTAAAAAAATCCAATCTTCCACCATCAGTCATACCGGCTTCTCAGAAGCCCTCGATCTGGCAAGCATTCTCAAAGCTTCTCAATTGTTGTCGAGTGAAATAGAGTTAGATAAATTACTGTCAAGCCTACTTAATGTGATACTCAAAATTGCGGGAGCGCAGAAATGTGCGTTGCTAATGCCAAC
>JBOFTL010000228.1:0-2087 GCA_051652045.1 Microcoleus sp.
CCCCTCTCCCCTTCTTCCTTTTTCCCTCTTCCTTCTTCCCTCTTCCCTCTTCCTTCTTCTTAATGATTAAACAACTGTTGTTACTATTACTGTGGACGGCGATCGCTCTGGTGTTGCGCTTTGCCAATTTGGATTCAAAACCGCTGTGGACTGACGAGTTTTCCACTTTAGTTTTTAGCTTAGGCAACAGTTTTCGCGGGGTGCCGATCGACCGGGCGATCGATCTTGCTACATTATTAGAACCGCTGCAAGCTCGCCCGGATGCAAGCATTGCAGCGGTTCTCAACCATTTGTTGTTAGAAAGCAACCATCCTCCAGTATATTTTGCGATCGCCCACTGGTGGATGCGGTTGCTGGGAGTTTCAGGAGATAATTTAATTTGGATCGGGCGATCTCTCCCTGCTTTGTTGGGAGTTATTTCAGTTCCTGCTATCTACTTTTTAGGCAAATTTGCTTTCAATTCTCGTTTAGTCGGCCACTGTACCGCTGCGATGATGGCTGTTTCTCCCTACGGCATTTATCTCGCCCAAGAAGCCCGCCATTATACTTTAGGAATCTTATTAGTTATTGCCTCTCTTTTTTGCTTGACAGTAGCTGGCAAAAAGCTGCAACAGCAAGCCCCTTTGCCTGTTTGGGCGGTAGTGTTTTGGATAATTGTTAACTGTTTGGGAATTGCAGTTCATTACTTTTTTACACTGACTTTGGCTGCGGAAGCAATAGCGTTAATTATCGCACTGAGGCAATACTTTAAGAGGAAATTGCCCCGCTCCAGCAACCAGCCACCGCATATTTGGCAGTCTCCTATTTTGTGGAGGCTTTTAGGAGTTGCGATCGGCAGCTTAGCAGGCGGTTTAGTTTGGCTGCCTGTATTTTTTTCAAATAAGTACGGCAGCGAGTTAACTAACTGGATAGTTAGCGAAGAGCGCACATTTTTAACCTGGATAAATCCGATTTTTCAAGCTTTAGCTGGATGGTTCACTTTCATTTCCCTGCTGCCCGTTGAAGCGCCAAATCTGGCAGCAGTCATTGTATCGGCGATCGGCATGACCTTATTCTTTATTTGGGCGCTACCCATGCTATTTAGCGCTCTAAAAATTTCCTTAAAACTGCCAGGAACTCGTTTAGCTGCTGGTATATTTGGCAGTTTTGTAATGGGATCTATTTTAATATTTTTTGGCTTTGCATATATTCTCGGAATTGACCTAACTCGCGGGGCTCGATACAATTTTGTCTATTTTCCAGGGGCAATATTGCTGTTAGGAGCAACCTTGGCAGTTATGTTTAATACGCCAACTGTCAAAAGTCAGTGGTTTAATTTCCCTGCTGTGGAAATTGCTGGAAAAAAAGCAGTTATACTAATTTTAGTTATGGGTTTTGCAAGCGGATTCGTGGTAAATTGCAATCTCGGCTATCGCAAATATTACAAACCAGATTTGTTAATTCCGACGATTCGCGAAGTATCTCAGGTTCCGGTACTAATTACTACTACTCAAAATACTCATGTAGAAATAGGAGAGTTGATGGGGATTGGAGTGGAATGGAAGAAGGAAGAAGGAACAAGGAAGAAGGAAGAAGTTAAAGATATTGAGTCTCCACTATTTCTTTTAATGCAGCAAAGAATAGATGCACCAGAAAGGGCGATCGCTACTCTTGAAAAAACGCTCAGTCAATTAGAACGTCCTTTAGATGTATGGTTAGTAAATTTTCGGGCTGATGTCAAACTAGACAAGCAAAAATGTCAGCTTGAATCTAGCGATTTGCCTCGGGTAGATGGCTATGAATATCAAGTTTATCACTGTTTTTGACATTACCAAACACTTTGCCAAAATATTCAATCCAGTTTCTAAAAACAGTCCAAGCTGCGTCTGATATCGACTCGGACAGTTTTCGGTTTTTAAAAATACTAAAAAAGCGCAACGGGACGGCTTTAGCCTCCCGTGTCGCAACAGTTTAGCTAAACAGACGGGAATCCCCACACTATACCGCCTCGGTTAGTGTGGGATGAGAGTCGCGTGAGGCTGTGATTCCACCCGTAAGCAATCTAATAATTGTAGATTTAAGCAGGGGACGGGTGGATGAGGATCCGA
>JBOFTL010000229.1:0-3858 GCA_051652045.1 Microcoleus sp.
AAAAATCTTGGGGTGGCGACGGGAAATCCACTCAAAAACCGGATTTGCTACCTCGCCTGTTGTAGTCCAGCCATATTAAATTTATCTTTTGCACTTGTGGAGAGTTATCGCGATTAAAATCATCTCAGTCAATCTTCCTCCCCTACTCATGCTGGGGAGTGCCAAACTTCCCAAAATTTTTTATGAACGAGTATCTAAAAGTATTCCAGATTATTACCGAGTTTAGCGATCGATTGCTGGCAGATGAAGATAAATCCATAGAAATTAAACAGTCGGCTATCGGCTTGGATGTAGATGTTGAAGCTTGTGTTCAGGAAATTAAGGAATCGGCTGCTAGACTTAGAGAATTGCTTCAGGTATGTTTTAAAGATTTATCTCAGGCTGAAGATGTCTGGAAGAGCAAGCCGAGAATTGCTAAAGCATCGCCAGTAGAAATTTGGCACGGCATCGGCGAACTTAGCGGCTGCGATGTCAGAATCCGCAGTTTAGCCCGACAAGCTCAATATGATGCTGCAATTAAAATTCGCAAATCGTGGAACGAAAAGTCGGTAAAGTTAAAAAACAAGTGGTTTTTGTGGGATAAAGTTCAACAATCTTTTCAACGAGATAGTATCGGTTTTTTTGAAAAAGATAATTTGCACAAAGAATTGAGAAATGAAGTTGATTCGCAGGCCGATCGAGTGATGTTAATTTTAGAAAACGAACTCAATTTAATTTTTCACGAGTTGGAGTCGATCGATATAGAAACAATTGAATTTTGTATTGAATGTTTCGACCTTAAGAGTCAGTATAGATATAGAGAAAAGCTGCAAACAATCGGCGGGGAAATTGTATCGAAATTTACGGAACCTCTAAAATATTTGCCCGAGCCTTATGTGAAGGGTTTTAAGGAAACGTTGAATGCTCCTGTAGAATCTTTGGTTCATAAAAGCAAGTTGGGAATCAGTTTGCACGATTTTGAAGAATCTTGTCAGACGATCTGGTCGATTATGGAAAATTCGATCGGCTCGATTTTTGAAGACCGTTTGAGGTTGGGACTTCAAGCGATTGAAAAAGCTATGATGTTTTACAATAAGTTTTTGGAGAAACAGGTGCGCTACCAGCAAGAAACTGCCGAACAGCGGGAGGCGGAAAAAGCTTGGATCGAGTCTCAAAGACAACATATCAAGCAGATTGAAGAACAGATCGATCTAATTTTGAATCAGCAGTCAGTGGATAGTTGATAGTTGGGAATTGGGAGTTGGGAATTGGGAATTGGGAATTGGGAATTGGGAATTGGGAATTGGTAAGGAGTTTTGAGTTGTGAGCAGATTGGGGCAAGTATGTTGTGAGTTAAAGACAGTGCTTAATTCAAAACTTTATGGGCGGGCACGGGGGCACCGCCCCTACAAGATCGAAACTTTTCTCAACTGTCAATTATCAAAGATCGATCGATCAATTACCGCTAATTTCGTAAACGATCGCCCCTAATGATGCCAAACTCGCTAAAATTAGCATTCCGGCAGGCATGAATTTTTGAGTTTTCACGAGTCGCGAAATAAAGACTATTACTAAAACAGCAGAAATGCCTGCTGCTAATGTTAAACCCCAACTTTGACCCATCAGTTGTGCGGTGCCGGCAAAAATTAGCAGCAAGCCACTAACGATGCCGGAAATTAAGGAGGCTTGGCTTTTGGCTTTGAGGTAGCCCATAATTCCACCAACCAGTGTTAAAATGCCGTAGCCGATCGCTGCTGCTATACCTATATTCATTTTTTATTGATGCTCCAGAGCTTGCAAGTGCATCTAAATTTATACAGTGCGACTTGCTTGTAGGTGACAAATTGTTAGAAAATTTATTGAAGCCATTCTAAGCATCTCGCTGTTATATTGTTTCGATTATGTCAGCTCTCAACTCTCAGGCGATCGCCCAAATCCGCTACCTCCAACGCCTTGCAGCCTCTCTGCTGCTGTATCGATCGGTTTTTGGGAACCCTGCCGGTCAAGCTTTTCTCGACTTGCTGCAAGCCCTGCACCACAGTGATGCCAGCGGTTTTGACAGTCTGGAGGCTTATGGAAACTGGTTCGCAATTCAGGCTGCTCAAAAATTAAACTGGCAAGATTGGCTGATTGCGGAAATTCTCAGGAACGAAAATCCGTTTTCTTGTCAAGCCCAGCAAGCTGATTTTGCCAGTTTGCCTCCGGCTTTGGTGGAGGCGGCAAAGCACGATTTACAGGTGCTGCAAAATATTTATGAATGCAGTGTCGAACAGTTGAGCAAGTGGGTGCGAGTGGCGGGTCAACTTGAGGCGATACCTCCGGTTTGGCATTCGGAAAATTCAGGAGAAAATCGGGAATTACCACTGCACGGAAAACTGGAAAAATGGTCGAGTGCTGCAGAAGCTGTCGCTGTTTATTACCGACAGTTTGGTACGGGTTTGTTTGCTAAGTATCGAGCTTTTCAGTGGCGAAAAGGACAGTTAGTTGGTATTTCTCATCCAGATCCAGTAACTTTGAATGAGTTGGTTTGCTGCGATTGGCAGCGGGATGCGATCGTCAAAAATACGGAGTTTTTGCTGGCAGGTTATCCGGCTTTGCACGTCTTGCTTTATGGCAGTCGGGGTGCTGGTAAGTCTTCTTTGGTCAAGTCGCTGTTAAATGAGTTTGTCGATCGCAATCTTCGCTTAATTGAAGTGTCGAAATCGGATTTGCAAGATTTGCCGCTGATTGTCGATCGACTGCGGGGAGTTCCGCAAAAGTTTATTATTTTTGTAGATGACCTTTCTTTTGAGGAAGATGATGATGCTTTTAAAGCTTTGAAAGTGGTTTTGGAGGGGAATATAACGGCAAGACCTCAAAATGCGGTGGTTTATGCAACTTCTAACAGGCGGCATTTAATCCGAGAGTTTTTTGAAGATCGGCCGCGTCCCCGCGATGGAGATGAAGTTCACGCTTGGGATACGGTGCAGGAAAAACTTTCTTTTAGCGATCGATTTGGTTTGACTTTGACTTTTGAACCTGCAAATCAAGATACTTATTTAACTATTGTCCGCCACTTAGCAGCGCAAGCTGGAATCAAAATCAAATTGGAAGATTTGGAACATCAAGCTAAGGAATGGGCAACTCGTCGCAACGGTCGATCGGGTCGAACTGCGCGGCAGTTTGTTGATTTTTTGAAAGCCGATCTAGCGCTTTCTAAATAGAAGTAAGAGTTGAGAGTTGATAGTTGAGAGTTGAGAGTTGTCATGACATAAAAATGCAGAACTTTTTGCATCATGAAAAAAATCTTAATTTTTTTCTAATTTTATCGAGGCTAAAGAATTGAAAAGATTTGATATAATTGCGTAAATCCCAAAAAACCTCCTGAGCCAAGCGTTGAGCCAAGCTTTTGAGGAGCGCCAGCATCCAGCAACCACAAAAGAGGACAATAAAATGGGTCTATTTGATAAAATATCCAAGGCTCGCCAACAAGCTGATGTCACCTTGGGGCCGGCAGAAGCATTTGCCGCGATCGCGCTGATTGCTGTAGCAGCCGACGGTTACATTAATGATAGCGAAAGTCAAGCAATTAGCATGACGCTATCTCGAATGCAACTGTTTAGAAGCTATCCGAACGACGTAATGAGAAAAATGCTCGATCGACTGCTGAACATCCTTCAAAGACAAGGAGTAGAAGTGCTGTTTAATGCAGCTTTGGCAACGCTTCCTGACGAACTTAAAGAAACAGCTTTTGCCGTCACAACTGATATCGCTCTAGCAGATGGTGAAGTTTCGGAAGAAGAAGAACAACTTTTGAACGATCTCTACAACGCGCTGGGAATTTCGGAAGAAATGGCTCTCAAAATTATAGATGTGATGTTGATCAAAAACAAAGGTTAA
>JBOFTL010000230.1:0-2022 GCA_051652045.1 Microcoleus sp.
AAAGCCTCCCCCTTCTAGGGGGACTTTCACGATCTATCGTACATCTTTTGCTTGATTTGCTGACATCTTATGATGAACCTGCTATCATAAGAGCAGGAGGAAACACCCATGTTAGTGCTTGAGTTCAAAACCTACGGCAAGCCCGATCAATTCAAGGCGATCAACGAGGCGATCCGCGTGACTCAGTTCATTCGGAACAAGTCGATTCGTATTTGGATGGACGGCGGGGCTAAATCCTGGGTAGAACTCTCGCGGCATTGCGCCATCCTTGCTAAAGAATTCGACTTTGCTAATAAGCTGAATTCAATGGCTCGACAGGCGGCGGCGGAACGGGCATGGGCGAGTATTTCGCGCTTCTATGACAACTGCAAGAAAAAGGTGGATGGTAAAAAAGGCTTCCCCACTTTCCAGAAAGACTGTCGCAGCGTGGAATACAAGACCTCTGGGTGGAAGTTCTCGGACGATCGAAAGTCCATCACTTTCACCGATAAATGTGGCATTGGTCGGTTGAAAATGAAAGGTACTCGCGACCTGAATTTCTACCAACTTGATCAAGTGAAGCGGGTGCGACTAGTCAAGAGAGCTAACGGCTATTATGTGCAATTTTGCATATCCGCCGATCGCTCTGAAGCGGTTGAACCAACAGGGAAAGCTGTCGGGTTAGATGTGGGCTTGAAAGAGTTCTACACCGATTCGACTGGCGATATGATTGAGAATCCCCGTTTTCTTCGGAAGTCTGAGCGACGTTTAAAGCAAGCACAGCGCAGAGTCTCCAAGAAAGTGAAAGGGTCACAGAATCGCGGCAAAGCAAGAGTGATTTTAGGTAAGCGCCATCTCAAAATAAGTAGGCAGCGTAAAGACCATGCGGTAAAGCTCGCACGGTGCGTAGTCACATCTAACGATGTTGTCGCCTACGAAGACTTGAGAATCAAAAATATGGTGAAGAATCACTGTCTTGCCAAATCGATTAACGACGCATCTTGGTATCAGTTTCGGGCTTGGGTGGAATATTTCGGCAAATTGTTTGGGAAAATCACGATCGCCGTCCCCCCTGCCTACACAAGCCAAGAATGCTCTAACTGCGGTGTGGTTGTCAAAAAATCGCTTTCCCAAAGAACCCACTCCTGTCAGTGTGGTTGCGTGATGGATCGAGATCACAATGCAGCTATAAACATCCTCAGCCGGGGATTGAGTACCGTAGGGCATACGGGAACTTATGGGTTAGACTCATGCAACGCTTGGGGAGATCAGACCTCTACTGTCGTTGGCGAAAGCCTGCCTCAGCAAGTTCGATCATAGAACCAAGAATCCTCACGCCTTTAGGCTGAGGAGTGTCAAATATTTAGCATATCGATCAGTCATAAAATCCTCAAATCGACAGGGACGTGCTATAAATCGTAAATTGGAAGCGCTTTACGGGCAAGATTATGATCAACTTTTCAGACTGGATCCTCCCAAAGATCCAAGAAATTGGCGGATTCTCCGTCCTTTGCGATCGCATCCCTGATACGAGCCTTGAAACGCTATTAGCCTGGACGTGCGGGGCGAAAGTGCCATCGTACAAGTCTCAGATCAAGCTAGTCGAGGCGCTGGGGTGCGATCTGGCGGATTTTCGATCGGCATTGGGACAGCCCTGCACTCCTTTTGCGGAGTGGCTGATCAGGAAGATTCTGGCACATGGCAAATCGGCGGACTTCCCCCGCGAGACAGGGATTGAGGAAACCACCTACCAAAAGTGGCTGGCCAGGGGGAATTTGCCAAAATTCGCGTCCTACCGAAAAATCGTCGTTGCATTAATTAAATGGGGCGATCCGAACCCAAGAGAAGTTTTGATGGCAGAATTGCTTATGGCGATCGAAAAATCTCTTGCCGCCCGAGAGGGTGCTTTTATCGATCTTACGCCGGAAATATCAAAAGATTGCAATTCTAATAGAGTTGCATCATAATAGAAAAACGTCGTCTCAAGCGGGAACCTCGCCCCATTTGCCCCATGAATATTTCTGCAAGCCCAACAAAATTTAT
>JBOFTL010000231.1:0-3124 GCA_051652045.1 Microcoleus sp.
CCTTCAAAGCTGCGATAAGTTCCTGCTGATTTCTTTTCTCTGCTTGCAATCGACAATAATTAGACCAAGTATATTTTTGAGGCGCTGCATTACGATCTAAACAAGACTGTTCCGGCGCAACTAATTCGGTAAAATCTGCTGCCAATACTCCCAATTCCGCCGCAAATTTATAAGCGACAAAAAACTCTAATAACGATCGATGTGCAGGAGTATAATCGCCATCTGCATTGCGGATCAGCATTGTCTGCCCCATCATATCGTAATGCCAGTGGTCTAAGTCTTTTTCCTCTTGTACAACTGCACCGAACAAACTGCGAATGCGATCGGGAAAACCGCGATAATTGAGACTCATTCGATCGGTAGACAGCATTTCCCACGATAACTCGCACAAGAAATAAAGCTTATCTGCTAGCGAAGTAAACGTCCTTTCGGCTGTGATATCTCTCTCGATTTTCCGTCGCACTGCATACAGATAAATTCGCGACATATCGACAGGTTTTCCGGCTTCAATATCCGGCAGTGCCTCCAAAATTAACTCGGTCATTACCGGGCGGCGTGCTAAATCCAATAACAGCGAGTTGCCCATCACTTTTTCTACTGTCGCCGCTTCTGTTTGAAATGATAGTGCTTGCCGAATTTGTTCGTCGTTAAACTTCTCCAATTCCAATACTTCAAATTGGGGAGTTTCGCCTGTTAAAATAGTTGTTGATGCTTGCAGTTCGGCATTTAACAAAGCCCGTCCTTCTTTAGCTTCGGGAAAGTGTTCGGTGCGGCAAGTTAAGATGACTTTTGCGCCGGGAACGACGGCTTTTGCTAGTTCCCAAAAGTTGTTAATTGTTTCTTGTCGATCGCACTTGGCGGCCATTTCATCAAAACCGTCGAAAATTAGCAGAAATTTCCCCATCCGATTCAGTTGTTCAAAAGCCGAATAACCTGCTAACGGAATCTCGTGTTTCCGAAAGAAAAACTCGGAAAATAGCGACTCGACGCTAACTGCTTTGGCGTAATCTCGCAGCGGAATTACTAACGGCAACCTCGGGCGTTCTAAGCCGCGATTTTGAGCATTTCGGTAGCGTTGCAGTGCCAACCAAGCATAGTGCATCGCAAACCAAGTTTTCCCCGTGCCGAATTCCCCTAAAACTGAAATGTGTTCCTTTGCCGGATCGTCCAACCACAGGTCAATATAACCTTCAATCCAGCCATCTCGACCGTCATAATGACTGACGCCGATTTTGCACAGAGTATCTGGGTCGATTTCGTCTTTCGTACAAGCTAGTGGTACGTATTTAGTATTAATTTCTCGGTTGGTGATTTCTGTTTCCAGCCAATCGAGATAAGCGGTAAAATCGGCATCTTGGTCGAGCAATTCATCGAAAGTATAGCAAGCTAAATTGCGATTTTCTGATTTATCTACCTCATCCCGCGCGGCGCGGCTGATGCGGCGGGCGGTAACTAACCAGCCTTCATCGGTGCGCTGTTTTGCCACTGATTCGCGCAAGGCTGAGATATCTCTAATTCCGGCTTCTCCGGCAATGCCGCGCACTAAAATGCGATCGTACCGATTGCGCCTGACGGGAACATTAATAATCCATTCAAAATAACTATTTTCCCAAATTTCATATGTCTCAAACCGATAACTTAAGGTTTCAAACCAACCTCGAACTTGTTGCGCTAAAATAAAAGCTTGAGACTTTTGAATGTTGTTCGATCGGCCTGCGGGAAGTGCGGGATAATCTTCAGCTTCTAAACGGGCAATTTCGGTGCGAATTCCTTCCAGAGTCGGCAGGCGATCGATTCTTTCGACTACCATAGATAAGCGTTTTTGTAAAGAGGCAAGCGCATTTCCCACCATTACATCGCCGATCGATCTCGTCCGCTTTGCTATTTCCATAAATACGGCAGCAAAAGCCATAAATTCCCGTCGCGGATCGATGCCTAAATCGCGAATTTCTTTACCCAAAACCGACTCGTTCAGATAATCTTCGCCTGCTTTCATCAAAATAGCTGGATTGTCGCGATCGAAAGCTTGTTGAAATGCTGCTTTAATTTCTGCTTGGCGAAACAGTTCTAAAATTTGCTGGGGTTTCCCCGCGCCGTACTCTACTAAAGTATAAACGTAAACTCCGTTAAAATCTGGCGGCGGAGCATCGGGGTCGAGGTTTAATTTTTTTAATAACTTGATGACTGTTTCGCTGCGCTGAAGTTTGTCTTTGATGGTGCCGAAGGGGATGGCCGTCAGAAGGCCGATAACTAAGTCGAGACTGATTAACACGATCGAAACCTTCCTATTTGTTGGTAAAAGTACACTTAAAATCTAACATTTCAAAATTACGATCGATAAATTAAGACCGTCCTGCTTGTCGCTGGAAATACATCTCATGCAAATCCGGGGCGTGCCATCCCCTTTATAGAACCCATTTGAGATTTTGCGCGACAGCAAGCCGCGCGCGCCCTCCCGAACAAAGATTAACGTTCATGTGGTGTAGGAATAAAGCATTTGGACGATAGTCTCTGGTAAAAACCTGATGTTGCCACCTCCAAATGCTCGATCCTCGCTGCCTAGTCAGCGATTTCCAAGAGCTCAAATGGGTTGTATAGATAATGCGAGTTACCTAACTAAATGTCAAATTACCTTGACAATACTCAAATCCCAAATCTCAAATCGAGGTTTTGCAACTTAAAGTATAAAATTTTACTCGTTTCGCGGTTTGCTCTCTGTTAAGTCGGTGTCAATTAAAATAATCTTCCTTTCGGCTGACGTATCTTGAGACGATCTAAGCAGGGCTTGAGGCTAGGGCAAATTTCAGATTTTTTAGATCGTTTAACTTAAGGCTGACATCTTGCTTTTAGTGCCTGTATGTATTCTAGTTTACATAAATTTAATACTAACTCACTTATGGGGATAAAATTTATATTACTTTGTAAAAAAATATTGCGATAACTTGACATTTTTAGTGAAATATGAGAATCATATATATACGCTCTAGACACGGAGACTAGCTAGTAATTTTTGAAGCCGGTGAGAACATTTAAGTATAATTACGGAAGTCCCAAGTCGGATAGTCTGCGACTGGCAAATTCAATAAATCCGCCATTAATTGGCGAAGTTAGAAAAATTGACCTG
>JBOFTL010000232.1:0-6938 GCA_051652045.1 Microcoleus sp.
GACCGCCGGAAATTACAACGCCACCGGAACGACCGCCGGAAATTACAACGCCACCGGAACAACCGCCGGAAATTACAACGCCACCGGAACAACCGCCGGAAATTACAACGCCACCGGAACAACCGCCGGAAATTACAACGCCACCGGAACAACCGCCGGAAAATCAATCGCAAAGGGATACAAATCCGCCGGAAAATCGACAAGAAACATCTGAAACATCATCCTTAGAAGTCGATTCAGATCCGATTCAACGTCGCAGAAATCCATCACTAGACAATCCCGGTAGTGCGGCCGATCGAATTTTAACCATTGATGAAAGCATTACCAGCCAGTTACCTCCGAATCGCGTTATATCCTCCAAAAATTCGCAACCGTCGCCAACATTCACTCCTACGGCAGATGGAGTTTTGGGATATTTTCCGCCGCCCGATCGACTTTTTGATGAAAATAATCTCGAACAAACTATCTGGGGCATCGAACAGATGAGAAATAAAGAATTTGGTGACTATCTGGGCATCAAATTCAACATCCCTGATGCCAGCATTAAGATTTCTAAATTTCAAGAAACCTTAAAAACTATCGAACGAAAAACAGGTAAGCGATCGGGAATTATCTATCTAGTATCGCGCGACGAACAATTAGAAATAATTTTAGTTCCTCCCGTAGGAGAACCGATTCACTACAGCATTTCCGAAGCAAAAAGAGCAGCTTTATCCCCCATTCTCACGCAGTTTCGTAACGAAATTACCAACCAAAAGAAACTCAATACTACTAGTTATTTACCCGCCGCCAAGCAATTATATAAATGGTTGTTTGCGCCATTGGAACTAGATTTAACAAGATTGGGAATCAGCACGCTGTTGCTATCAGTAGATCCGGGGTTGCGCAGCCTGCCATTTGCTGCTTTACACGACGGTAAAGGCTTTTTGATTGAAAAATACAATTTCAGTTTAATTCCCAGTTTCAGTTCGACCAATACCGATTATCAATCAGTCGGTGATGCTACGGTGTTAGCAATGGGACGATCGGAGTTTGTAGACAAAAAACCCTTGCGAGGTGTCCCCCTAGAATTGGAGAGGATTACTACCCAGTGGCAAGGCTTATCTTTTCTCAATTCAACTTTCACGTTAGACAATCTCAATTCCCAACAAGCAAGGGGAAGATATCGAATTCTGCACCTAGCAACCCACGCTGAATTTAAATCGGGACAACCTAGTAATTCCTACATTCAACTTTGGAATTCTCAATTGCAACTGAACCAAATGCAGAGAGTTAATTGGCGCAATCCGCAGGTAGAATTGTTAGTATTAAGTGCTTGCCGAACTGTTTTGGGCGATCGAGAATCTGAGTTAGGTTTTGGAGGTTTAGCGGTAAAATCCGGTGCTAAATCTGCTTTAGGAAGTTTGTGGAATGTTGACGACGCAGGAACTTTGGCATTGATGAGTGAATTTTACGCGCAACTGCGAGGGGTGACAATTAAAACAGAAGCTTTGCAGCGCGCTCAACAGGCAATGATTGCTGGTAAAATTCGGATTGAAAACGGTCAATTAGTGACAACAGATGGTAAGGTAAATTTACCCGATAATTTACAACAAAGCTCAAATTTATCTCATCCTTATTACTGGAGCGGTTTCACGGCGATCGGCAATCCTTGGTAAACGAGCTAGGTTAAGATTGAGTGCGATCGATTTGTAAAGGTGTAATCTGCTGTATCTGTAGAGATATGTAAAACTTTGCCGATCGATTTGAGTAAAGCTTGGGAAATTTTAGCATTTTGTACGGTCAAAATCGAACTGGTTTCATAATTTGCAACAAGATAACTCTACAACAAAGCCTCTCTCCGGCAGACAAAATACCTGAAAAAGGAGAATTATTGAAGATTTTTAATACAAAGCTCAAAAAACTAGCGGAGATCGAACTCAGTGGCTTAAAATAGAAGATATAGAACTTACGCAGTGCGATCGAAGCAACCGGGTTTTTTACCGAATATTAGGGCGCGACTATTTTTGCAAACACACTCGGTTGCTAAGCTTTTACGCGCAAGAGCTATAAAAACCAACCAAGCAAGCCTTGGCAATTGATTAAAA
Organism: Microcoleus sp.; assembly: GCA_051652045.1. Taxonomy (GTDB): domain Bacteria; phylum Cyanobacteriota; class Cyanobacteriia; order Cyanobacteriales; family Microcoleaceae; genus Microcoleus. Next base: position 2,088 of record JBOFTL010000232.1, read on the forward strand.
AAACAGCGAAAAATTTATGTTCTTCCATCCATCTTATTTGTTGTTAATTCCCGGAATGATTTTAATGTTTTGGGCGCAACACCGAGTCCAAAGCACCTATCAAAAATACGCCCAAGTTCGCTCTACAATGGGCATGACAGGAGCGCAGGTAGCGCGAGAAATTTTGGATCGCATGGGCGTGCATAACGTCCAAATTGAGCCCGTTGCGGGAGAACTTACCGATCACTACGATCCTAGCGCTAAGGCCGTGCGGTTATCTCAAGTCGTATACGATTCTACCTCTTTAGCAGCAGCGGCTGTAGCAGCCCACGAATGCGGCCACGTGCTGCAAGACGTGCAAGGCTACAAAGCAATGAATTGGAGAGCTTCTTTAGTTCCTGCTGCTAATTTAGGTTCTAATCTCGGACCGATGTTAGTTGTAGTAGGAATTTTCTTGGGCAGTGCGGGAGGCATTTTTGTCAATATTGGAATTCTCCTGTTTTTGGCAGTTATTCTCTTTCATGTCGTGACTTTACCTGTTGAATTTGACGCTTCTAGTAGGGCGTTAAAGTTAATCGATAAATATGGAATTTTGCAAGGTGAAGAAAATCGAGCTGCTAAAAAAGTGCTGGATGCAGCAGCACTGACTTATGTGGCGACTGCTTTGTATTCGGTACTTCAATTAATCCAATTGTTAATGATGCGCAGAGACTAATATATGATACAAATTGCAGGTTGATGAAGTACACCCGCCTATTGAAAAATCCCTTCAAGGACACGGCACTGCCGTGTCCCTACCTGCGATCCATCAACTATCAACTCTCAACTATTCTTGATTCCCATTACCGCGCACGTATCCATTATCTGTAATCCGCCAAGCACCTCCAGAATTGCCCGTCAAATCGCAATCATCCACTGTAGCAATGCTATCCCTATAAACCGCGATCGCCTCAGCTCCATTATCATGAATCCGACAGCAGCGCGCAATCAATTTTCCTCCCAAACCGACACCGATTCCTAAACTACCGTTGTCAAAAATATGGCAATCTTCTACTGTAGCTTTCCCCTCATCTGAGATAAAAATTCCGTTCCAGATTCCATCATGAATTTGACAGCGGCGGATTTCCGAATCAGCAGTAGGGCCGCAAACTCCCACCACAGAAAAGTCAGCAGAAGTGATGTTACAATCTTCGATAACTAACTCTCCTTGGCGAACATCTACCGCATAATGTTTCCCCGTCGCGTTGAGCGTTAAACCTCGGACTAAAGCACTGTTAGCTTGCATTTTAATGCAGCTTGAATCGATACTTTCCACAACAGTGCGATCGACCTCTCCTCTTGCAATAATTGCTACAGGTTTGTCGATAATTAAACTTTCGCAGTATACTCCGGGATGCACGTAAATCCGCGCGCCCGGTGCTGCTTTTTTCAGGGCTTCGCCGAGACTCGTACAATTGCCAGCACCTTGTTGAGAAACCACAAATTCTTGCAGGTTCACAACTTGCGATACTGAATGCGATACTGAAGTTGATGCAGCAATTGACTCGGATTCTCGATCGCCAGTCGCAGATTTTGCCTGAATTTCTGCTAGCTGAGAGCGCTCTGTTTCTACATCCTTTAACTGCTGTTCTAATGCGGTTATTTGAGACTGCAACTGAGAGCGACTTTCGCTGTCGGTGGCGATTTGATTTTGCAGTTGAGAGAGTTGGGATTGCAAGCTCGATCGCTCTCGATCGACTGCTGCTAAACTATTTTCTAATCCTAATATTTGAGATTGCAATTGAGAGCGGTTTTCGCTATCTGTGGCGATTTGATTTTGCAATTGAGAGAGTTGGGCTTGCAAAGTCGATCGCTCTGAATTAGTATTTTCTAACTCGGATTCCCAGCGCGATCGCTCTTGAGTAACTGCTGCTAAACTATTTTCTAGTTCCCATGCTTGAGATTGAATGCGTTCTTGTTCTTGTTTGGATGCCGCTAATTGATTTTCCAATTCTGCAAGTCTATCGTTAAGCTGCGCGCGATCGGAACCAGCCAGATCTAATTGAGATTCCCGTTCATCAATTAAAGACTTAAGCTGCAACTTTTCTGTTTCATTGCTATTTACTCGATCGGACAATTCCGACACTTGAGATAGCAGTTGCTGTCGCTCTTGAGATAAGGTATTGTACTCTTCGTACAGTTGGGAAAGTCGATCGTTTAAATCTGTTTTCTCCCCATTTACTGCGGATAGCTGCGACTGCAATTCGTGAAACTCAGAATTAATCTGCTCCCGTTCCCGATGTGCATTTTCTAAGCGCTCCTGCGATTCAGACAGTTGAGCATTGAGGTGTTCTCGCTCCCCATTTAATCCTGATAATTGAGCCTGCAATTCAGACAGTTGAGAATTTATTTGTTCTCGATCGCGATTGGCAGATTCTAACTGCAACTGCGCTTCAGACAATTGAGCGTGAAGCTGTTCTCGCTCACCATTGAATCCTGATAATTGAGATTGCAATTCAGACAGTTGAGAGTTTATTTGTTCTCGATCGCGATTGGCAGATTCTAACTGCAACTGCGCTTCAGACAATTGAGTGTAAAGCTGTTCTCGCTCACCATTGAATCCTGATAATTGAGATTGCAATTCAGACAGTTGAGAATTTATTTGTTCTCGATCGCGACTGACAGATTCTAACTGCAACTGTGCTTCAGAAAGTTGAGCGTGAAGCTGTTCTCGCTCCCCATTTACTGAATCTAACCGATCCTGCAATTGAGACAACTGAGAATTAAACTGTTCTTCCCCTCCACTTGTCGCATCTAACTGACCCTGCAATTGGGAAAGTTGAGCGTGAAGCTGTTCTCGCTCCTCATTTAATGCAGATAACCGTTCCTGCAATTGAGCGAACTGAGAATTTATTTGTTCTCGATCGCGATTAGCAGATTCTAACTGCAACTGCGATTCAGACAGTTGAGAATTCAGTTGTTCTCGCTCTTGAGTGACGCTGGTTAATTGCTGTCCCAATTGCAATAATTGAGAACTGAAAACTTCTCGTTCTTGACTGACAACTTCTAAATCATTTTGCAGGCTTAATAATTTAAATTTACGTTGCTTTTGTTTTTGGCTGACAGCTTGCAACTGAGAGTTGAGAGTTTCGCGCTCTTTAACAGCCAGTTCCAATTGAGTTTGCTGCTCGGACAATCGATCGCTAATTTGCGATCGCTCTGCTGTAACTAATTTTAATTGAGCTTGCAAGTTCGAGATTTGCGACTGAAGTTCCGCTTGTTCTTGCAGTCCGAGATCGCCGTCTATTTGATTTGCTGAAAGTTGCTCTTGGAGATGCAAAATTTCTCGATCTCTGGTTTCTAATTCACTCCGAACTTCAGATATTCTAGTTAAAAATTCCGCTCGTTCAGTATCAACATTTTCTAACTCAGCTTGCATATCCCGAACTCGATTTTCGAGCTGCGATCGCTCTTGTTCCGCCAGCGCTAATTGCTCTTTAACTTCCGTTAACTCCGATAATTCCTCTCGCTCTTTTTGCGTGCTATCTAATTGCAATTGCAAATCAGATAACTGAGACTCTAATTGCGATCGCTCCTCGGTAACTGCTGCCAATTTTTCAGACAATTCTAATACCTGGGAGTTTAACTGCTCTTGTTGGGTATTTGCAGTTTGCCATCGAGATTGCAAGTCGAAAAATTGGGAATTTAGCTGGTTTTCATCCTGCTCTTTTTGGCGCAACAGAGAATTTTTTTCAGTCAACTCAGACTGCAACTGCAATACAGCCTGCTGCGCACCATCGCCCCGCACCAAATCGCGCGAAATTCGCTTTTGTAAAATTAGCCAGCAGAGTAAAGAACCGCTGCTGCATCCTAGTAAAAAAAATAATCCCTGCATTGGTTTCTGCTTTTGTTTTATCTAATTGAATAAATTGCTATTTTATCATGTCCGGTCGATCGATCGCGATATATTCGTTTGCAGTACGGACTTGGGGCTGCAACAGCTAGCGAGCGGACTGAAGTCCGCACTACGAACAGTTCTTTATGACTCGGCGGTTGAAACCGCTTTTGACCTGAAACTCGAATGTAGCGAAGCGCCCTTTTGACCTCAAACTCGAATGTGCTCCGCTTGTCATTCGAGTTCGAGGTCAAACATCCGAGTTCCAGGTCAAACTACACGAACAAAGTCGGCCTGCGCCGACTAAGAATAACGGGGTTTTCAACCCCGATTTAGTATCACCTACGCTGCTTAAAAAATGTTTACTCGATCGACCCTTGACATCTTACTCTCAAAATGAAGGACTTTAGTCCTTATTTTTGTTGAGCTTCTAAGACGCCAATTATATAACCAAACTGGTATTCTTTACCGTTAAATGTCAACTTTCCAATCGGAAACCAAGAATTGCTGTCTGAATCTTGCCAAGCGAAAAATAGTGCTTTCAAGATAAATTACCTCCCCATTCAATTAGTAGGGTGCGTACTGCGCACCGCAAAGTTTATGCCTAAGTTTGTAGGGTGCGCACTGCGCACCGCAAAGTTTATGCCTAAGTTTGTAGGGTGCGCACTGCGCACCTTACGGCACACTTATTTTGAATTTGTGGGGTGCGCACTGCGCACCTTACGGCATACTTATTTTGAATTTGTAGGGCTTGCACTGCGCACCGCAAAGTCTGTGCCTAAGTTTGTAGTTTGTAGGGTGCGCACTGCGCACCTTACGACTGAATTTGTAGGGTGTGCACTGCGCACCTTACTGCAAGAATTCGCGCGGATCTGTAACGTATCCAGTCAATGCAGAAGCGGCCGCCGTATAAGGCGATGCGAGATAAACTTGCGCTTCTTTATTGCCCATCCGGCCGGGGAAATTTCGGTTAGTTGTAGACACGCAAATTTCCGGTT
>JBOFTL010000233.1:0-2590 GCA_051652045.1 Microcoleus sp.
ATCGATCGAATATTTTTTATATGATAATTTAAAATTATCACTCTCACAACCTCCTGACATATCGACCCGATCAAAGGATGTCGTTACTATGTGGATCATATCCTCACGATCTGTGAAGCGACTGCGATCTCTAGGAGAAATTCATGAATTTCTGCTACATAACGCAGTTCGTAGTTGCGCTTTAGCGCTCTCTTAGCGCTAAAGCGCAACTACGAACCGAAGATTTGGGTTATTATTTTAGACACACCGTTGACCAACAGGCGGCGGTAACTTTTAGTTTGGTGCGAAACATGATGTCTCCCGTCACTTGCGATTTATCAACAGCTTTATCAACACCTGTCGCGGCCGAACCCGGAGGAATTTACGGGTTCGAGGAACAGCAAAATCGCAGCGCACCCGCACGGTGGATTGAAGTGTTGGTAGATGCTCCCGCTAGGAGTACGGGAGATTTTACACTCGAAGATAATAAATTATTTACTTATCGCTTACCGCCGGAACTTCTGGTGCAGCCGGGAGATATTTTGAGCGTACCTTTTGGCAACCAGCAGTTAGGGGCGATCGCGATTCGTTTCGTTTCTCAATTGCCTCCAGATTTACCAGCAGAGCGAGTCAAAGATGTCGAAGATATTGTTAGCAAAGGATTTTTTCCGCCCCATTATTGGGAATTGCTCGATCGCACTGCTACCTATTATTGTACTCCTTTAATTCAAGTTATTAGAGCTTCCTTACCACCGGGTTTATTGAGTCGATCGCAGCGCCGGATTCGTTTAATTAAAGACGCAATTCCTCCTAGCGCCGAAACTTTTCTCAACTCCGCCGCCAGTCAAATTTTGCAACTGCTACAAGCGCAAAAAACCGGAGATTACACTTGGCAATACCTGCAACGTCAAGTTAAAGGTGCTTACCGGGGATTGCGAGATTTATTGCAAAGAGGCTGGGTAGAAAGTTATCTAGAACCGCCCAATCCTCCCAAACCCAAACTCAAACCGGCAGTAACGTTAGTTGTCAATGCTTTTGTGACAGATTTAACGCAGCGCCAACAAGCAGTATTGGAGGTTTTGAGACGCAATGGCGGTGAAATGTGGCTGAAAGATTTGCTGGAAATTAGTGGTGCTAGTTCTTCTGTTGTCAAAAATTTAGAACAAAAAGGTAGCGTTGTTATTGACCAAAGAGAAGTGTTAAGGAGCGATCGAGGCATTCCCCAACAGCCGGATTTACCCAAAACTTTAACTGATTTTCAAGAGCGAGCTTTAGCAGTAATTAACTGTTTTTCTGGCTTCCGTCAAGCGCTTTTGCATGGCGTTACTGGTTCGGGGAAAACAGAAGTTTATTTACAGGCGATCGCGCCTATTTTAGAATCAGGAAAATCTGCCTTAGTTTTAGTTCCCGAAATCGGTTTAACCCCCCAACTTACTGACAGATTTCGTGCCCGTTTCGGCGAGCAAATTTGCGTTTATCACAGCGCCCTATCCGAGGGCGAACGTTACGATACCTGGCGTCAGATGCTGACAGGAACCCCGCAAATCGTCATCGGCACTCGATCGGCCATTTTTGCACCTTTACCGAATTTAGGCTTAATAATATTAGATGAAGAACACGACAGCAGTTTCAAACAAGACCAACCCGCACCCTGCTATCACGCCCGCACCGTTGCCAAATGGCGCGCCGAATTAGCAAATTGTCCGTTAATTTTAGGTTCCGCTACGCCAGCTTTAGAAACTTGGATCGAAACGCGCAGCACTAATTATAAATTATCAAATGTTCGCTATTTATCATTGCCCGATCGCGTTTATTCCCGCCCGATGCCGCCTGTAGAAATCGTCGATATGCGCCAAGAATTGCGGCAGGGAAATCGATCGATTTTCAGCAATACCCTGCAAAGTGCGATCGAACAATTACAAGCAAAGCAACAGCAAGGGATTCTATTTATCCACAGAAGGGGACACAGTACATTTGTGTCTTGTCGGAGTTGCGGCTACGTAATGGAATGCCCGAACTGCGATGTTTCTTTATCCTACCATTACATCGGCGAAAGATCGGTAGAATTGCTGCGCTGTCACTACTGCAATTACACTCAATTACAACCGCAACACTGCCCGCAATGCACTTCTCCTTACTTCAAAAACTTCGGCAGCGGCACGCAGCGAGTCGAACAAGAATTAACGAGAATGTTTCCGCAATTGCGAGTCATTAGATTCGACAGCGATACTACTAGAAATAAAGGCGACCACCGCAGATTGTTAACGCAATTTGCTAATGGGGAAGCTGACATTTTACTCGGCACGCAAATGCTGGCGAAAGGCTTGGATTTAGCCGGAGTAACTTTAGTGGGAGTTGTATCTGCTGACGGCTTGCTAAATTTATCAGATTATCGGGCTAGCGAAAGAGCATTTCAAACATTAACTCAAGTAGCTGGACGTGCCGGAAGAGGCGACGATCCGGGACGGGTAATTATCCAAACTTACCAGACGGAACATCGGGTAATTCAAGCAGTAAAGCGACACGAATACAGAACTTTTGTCGGTCAAGAATTATCGGAAAGAACCGAGTTAAATTATCCTCCTTCCGGGCGGTTGATTTTGCTGCGGTT
>JBOFTL010000234.1:0-7588 GCA_051652045.1 Microcoleus sp.
AAATTACATACTTTAATTTTGTACAAAAATCAGATTTCAAATATCGAATCTCTGGCTAACTTGACAGATTTAACTACTCTCTACCTTTACAACAATCAAATATCAGATATCAGTTATTTAGCTAACTTAAAAAATCTAAAAACCTTGTTGCTGTTTGGCAATAACATATCAGATATTAGTTCGATCGCCACCCTGACAAAGCTGACTAAATTGGTATTATTCCAAAATCAAATTTCAGATCTCGCTCCCTTAGCACCGCTAACCGATTTAATTGAACTCAACCTCGGTAACAATCAAATATCCGACATCAGCCCGCTCAAATCGCTAACTAAATTAACTCAACTTTATCTGTTCAACAATCCTATTGTTGATATTAGCCCGCTGCAATCTCTCACCAACTTACAGTTGCTAGATTTGTACAACAATCAAATCTCCGATATCAGTGCGCTGCGATCGCTGCAACAGCTAACATACCTCGACCTCCGCAGAAATTCGATCGCGAATCCAACTTGCCCCGTAAATCCCGAATCTGTATGTAAATTTTAATTTTTAAATAAGATTTGCCACCGATTGTAGTTGCTAAAATAAAGTATCGAAACATCAAGATCGGGAGTAATTTGATGAGCGGACACGATGCTTTAATGTTAGGATTGCTGCTGTTGCCGGGTTTAGCTTTGTCGATCGCCATTATGGCTTCTTTTGCCGCCGGCGGTTGATCCGTCAACAATTGACAATTGTCAATTGTTTGTTCTCAACTCTCAATTGACAATTGACAATTGACAATTGTTTGTTCTCAACTCTCAACTTTCAACTCTCAACTCTCAACTTTCAACTCTCAACTTTCAACTTTCAATCGATCGCGAGCGGGGACGCTCGCACTACAACTATCAACTCTCAACTCTCAACTTATTTTGCACAAAATTCTTCAACCTGCGCCAATTAGCCATGACAACTTTCTTCTGAGCTAAAGTATGCAAAATTACAAAAGCTAAAAATGTATACGACAGCCAAAAATGCAAACTTCTTCCCACTTCCACCATTGCTGAATTTTGCGGAAACATATCGGGAAGTACAATCCCGAAAAATTTCACATTGTTATTTTTAAAAGAGTTGGACAACAAGAAACCAGCAACCGGAACCGCCCACATAAAAACGTACAAACTCGCGTGCAAAGCAAAGGTTTTGTACCATGCCATAGTAAACTTCGGCAGACGTTTCGTATACTTTTTCCACCACACTTGCAGCAGAACTAAAATTCGCCAAGTTAGCAAAGCCATCGTCAGTACGCCTATAGATTTGTGAAAATCGTATAGGGAGTCTCGCATGAAAAATCCTCTCGGTAATTGAGACATCAACGTACCGACAACAAACAGCACTAAATAGCAAGCCGCCATCAACCAGTGCACGGACATCAGTTGCTTGAAGGCAGAATTAAATCGGGGTTTAGCAGCCTGTTGTTGAATGCTCATGGGATTTGAGGTTGGGGATGACTTAGATCGTATCCGGTAGATTGATGCTCGATCGACAACTGTTTTTAGTGTCCACTTCAGTCTGCTAAGGTTTTGCGGACTTCAGTCCGCACTACGAACGAACTCATCTTATTGCGAGCGATCGGACACCATATGATACAATAATAAATCAATAATAAAAAATCTGTAAAAAAGTTTACAATTGCCGAACTATCCAGCGATTTAATATTTTAAATTTGAAATAAGATTATCAACTATCAACTATCAACTCTCAACTTATTGATACCGGCATCGTTGTAAATAAATCTGAGCTACCGTATCCAGCGGATTTTCGCGCAAACATTCAGCAAAAAGTTGGGCTGCCGCACCAATCTTTCTTGACATATATTCATGTAATGCTGCCAAAAATATGTGATAAGTTGCCAATTTTTTCTCTCTGATATCCGGCCTGTCTGCCTCAAAAACTTCATAAACCATTACCCAATTAGACTTCCCCTTAACTTGCACTCGATCGATCGGGCGCATCGCAAATATAGGTTCGTTCAAATCTATAAAAGTCTGGTGAGTAATTAACATCGAAACCCCGTAATCTTTAGTCAAAGCTTCCACCCGCGCCGCCAAATTAACCGCATCGCTAATCACCGTTCCATCCATCCGGTTTTCCCCTCCAACAGTCCCCAACATCAAAGATCCCGTATTGATACCAATACCAATTTTAATCGGTTGATAACCGCAGTTCGATCGGTGTTGGTTGTACTCTGCAAGTTTTCTCTGCATCGCAATTCCCGCTTTCACAGCATCATCTGCACTTCCCGAATCAAACTCGAATGTCTGGCTGTCGTCATTAGACTGGGAAGTTCGTTTGCCAAACAAAGCCATAATAGCATCACCAATATATTTATCAATAAAGCCTTGATTGTCTACGATCGCGGGTTCCATTCGGGATAAAAATGAATTAATAAACTTAAAATTATCTTCGGGAGTCATAGTTTCGCTCAGGGATGTAAAGTCGCGAATGTCAGAAAATAAAATCGACATTTCCTGTCGCACTCGATCGCCCAACTGAACCTCAACAATACTTTTATCCAAAAGATGTAAAAACTGTCGCGGCACAAATCGAGAAAAAGCCTGATTGAGTTCAAACAACTCATTAGTGTAATTGATGCGTTCTGTTTCTGCTAGTTTGCGATCGGTAATATCCTCAACAAAACCTTGATAATAAGTTACTCGATCGTTAGCATCGCAAACAGCGCGCGCACTTTCGCTAATCCAAACTGTACTGCCATCTTTGCGGTAAATTTCTGACTCGAACTCGGAAACTTCGCCGTAATTATCCATTAATTCTGCAAACTCCCTGTAGCGATCGGGAATGACATATAATTGCCCTTGAAGGTCAGTCAGATTTGCCATTAAATCTGCTGGTGAATCGTAGCCGTAAATATCAGCCAAAGCCTGATTGACACTCAAAAAAGTTCCATCAGGTGCAATCTGAAAAATACCTTCCAGCGCATTTTCAAAAATGCTGCGGTACTTCTGTTCGGCTTGTAAAATATCTGCTGCTGCTTGCTTCCTTTTAGTAATATCATTAAAAGCAACGATCGCATAAGAAATATTGCCCTCGCGACCGTAAATCGGCGTCGCCCAACACTCTACCGGAACAATCTTATCGCGTTGGTGAATTTCTACATCATCTGCCGTCGCCCTCACCCCATTCAGGGCCTGCACCACAGGCAACTCCGCCACAGGGTATTCGCTGTCTGTACCTGCTTTATACATTTGATAAACTTCTGAAAGTTGCTCTGCAGAAGTATTTGCCACAATACCTTTACCTAACAATTCCTGAGCCTTTTGATTGACATAGTAAACTTCACCTTCAGCATTTAAAACCGAAACTCCCACAGGGATTGCTTCCAAAAACTGCGTCAAGCGGGTTTCCTTTTCGTGAAGTTTGGCTATCAGTACAGCTTGTTCTCCAGCTAACTCTTCTAACTGCCGATTCATTTCCTGAATTTTGGCATTTTTTTCAGCGATTTGTTTGTCCTGAACGTAGTTCAAAATCGCTTGAGTTACAGTCAATTTCAAATCTTCTCTTTGCCAAGGTTTCGCAATATAGCGGTACAAAGCCGCATCATTAACTGCATTGCTAACTCCTTCCACAGTAGCTTGACCGCTCAGCATCACCTTAACAGTCTTAGGAGAAATTAAATGTACCTGTTTTAATAGTTCATCTCCTTTCATGTGAGGCATAATATAATCAGAAATCACGATCGGAACGTCGTAACCCATTGCCAGCGTTTCTTCTACTATTTCTAGGGCGTCTGTTGCCGATTCAGCAATTTCAATTTGGCAGTCATTGCCAATTAATTCTTTTAATTCTGCTTTTAAAGTTCTGAGCACGGTTTGCTCATCATCAACGCAGATAATTACCTGCTTGCTCATGATTGTTTCAACTCCGATTTAATGGTTTCCACTAACTCGGCTGCCGAGCAAGAATTCTGCAAGTAGCCGTGAATATTGACTTCTATATTTCACTCTTTCAATTGCCAATTATTTAACTCGAATCACAGTATCACTTGCACCCTAGTGGAAGATTTTTGTCAACTATCTTATAGAGAATTATTAATTAATAATCGGCAAATAAATGCTAAAAGTAGTTTTTCCCGGCATCGAGTCTACTAATATTTTCCCTTGATGTTTGTCAACGATCTCTTTCACAATATGCAAACCCAAGCCCGTACCTTCCCCGGTAGGTTTTGTAGTAAAAAAAGGCTGAAATATTTTATCTAAATTTTCGCCAGGTATCCCCTTACCGCTATCGGTGATGCTAATCTTGATATGCTCGGCTTCTGCTACTCCCTCAACGATCAAAGTACCTTTATTGTCCATAGCTTGCAAAGCGTTGTGTACGAGATTCGTCCACACTTGAGTTAGTTCGTCAGGAAAACACAGCACCGCTGGCAAATCTGCATAACTTTGAACTACATTTACTCCCTGTTTGATTTGATTGTGATAAAGAGTCAGCACGGTTTCTATCCCGTCAGGTATCCGAGCTAAAATCTTCGTGTTTTCTAGATTGAAGCGGGCGTAAGCTTTTAGGGCAGATATCACTTTTGCCGCCCTATCTGCTGCTATTTCGATGGTTTGCATACCTCTTTGCAGCCCAGAAATTTTATAAGCTAAATCTACAATATATAAAGCGTCTTGTCTTTGCAGCAGCGGGAAAAACTCCTCTATTTCATCATAGATTTTCATGTCCACCATACTATCAGCTATTTCATCAGCTTTGGCAATATCGGCGGATTCTAATTCACCCATCAATACTCTCTTTATTTTGCGCTCTTCTTTAGCCGATAAATTCAATTTTTCTTGCAATGACCTGCTCAATAGGGAGGAAAAAATTTGCTCTTCTTCTACAGATAAAGATTGAAATAATTTCGGCAACTCCTCTAAAGAGAGAGTCAAAAACTTAACCATATTTCCTACCGAAGAGAGAATCGCTCCCAAAGGAGTATTAATTTCGTGAGCAACACCTGCTACTAACTGTCCCAAAGCAGCCATTTTCTCCGAATTCTTCATTTCCGCTTGCAAAAGTTGAAACTCTAGGGTGGTCGCATTTAATTTAGCGTGAGTCGATGCTAATTCTTCATTTTTATATTGCAATTTTTTTTGCAGTTGCCCGAACTTTAAATGAGTTTTGACCCGCACCAAAATTTCTTTGATTTGAAAAGGTTTGGTAATATAATCAATTCCCCCAAGACTGAATGCTTTGATTTTGTCCTGCAGATCGTTTAAAGCGCTGATAAAAATCACGGGGATGTCGCGAGTTTTCTCGGCTGCTTTGAGTTGTTCGCACACTTCATAACCGTTTATTTCCGGTAAATCGATATCTAGCAAAATCAAATCTAAAGGAATGCTAGCCGCAATTGATAGTGCCTCAGTGCCATGCTGCACGGGTCTAACACTATATCCTTCTTCTGTTAAAATTTCTGTGAGCAGGTGCAAGTTAACTGGAGTGTCGTCAACTACAAGAATCGTGGCAGGCTGTGGGATTATTTTGCGGTTATTCATGGAAATTTGAATTTTATTCGATCGCACTTTTATTTCAGTTAATCAAGCTTACTATTCTACCACAACCGAACTGCAATGCAGTCGATCGGCACTCAAAACTAAAGTTCTTTTATGATGTAGCAATTTTCAGTACGATAAGGTACGCCTCTATCGATCGGGAATCGGTAATAGGTAAAAGGTGTAACTCAAGATCGTATATGCTAGCGCTAGCTAGCGCATCAGCTATATGTATAAGATTTTATAGGCAAAATGGCTGATTTAGGCCGATCGAGTGTTAAAAACTTCTAAAGAAGGAAGAATAAACAAGGAAGGCACTACACGGATTAATTATTTAGTGTGTCAGAACACTATACAGAATCAGGAATAGCCAGCGACAAAGGTTTGTAGTACGGACTTTAGTCCGCTTTATGTTGCTGGATGCGGGCGCGCATTCCCTACTCCGAAATCAGACGATCGCGTTCGATCGACCTGAAGTGATGATACGATTTAACGATCGCGCAACAAGTCATAAATTGCCTTTTCCCAATACCATTCTTCCGGCATTTCCGGCTTTTTATAGCGGGCTAAATCGACAAGCCTGTGGGCAATATCGACATTGCCACCAACCAATCCGATTAATTGTTTTTGCAATCGATCGAGCGAAGGAGAATTAGCCGAACGATTGCGAATATATGCGTCTCTTTGGGTCGCATTCGATACCGCAGAACGTTGTGGCGCAGCATAAACTTGTTTGATGAGATCTAGAGTTTGACCGTAAGCAATCCAATCTTGACGGTTCAAGAAAATATTAGCAGCCTGTTGGTAATCCTCGATCGCTCCTCGATCGTCCTTCAATTCTAACCGAGCGGTGGCACGGCGACAATAAGCTTGCGGTTCATTCACATTCAACTTTAATACTAAGGAATAATCAGCGATCGCTTGAGAAAGATTGCCAGATTTTTTGTAAGCATCGCCGCGATAAATGTAAGCTTCCAAGTAGTTAGGATCGATTTGTAAAGCCCGATCGCAATCAGCAATTGCACCTCTCCAATCACCAATATCCGATCGCGCAGCACCCCGATTGGCATAAGCTAAAGTATTTTGCAGTTCAATTTCCAAGGCTTTACTTAAGTCAGCAATCGCCGCCGGCTTGTCACCTAATTTGGATTTAATTATCCCCCGGTAGCAGTAAGCAGCAGCATCTTTTGAGTCAACTTGCAGCAACCAATTAAAATCTTCTAAAGCCGCCCGATATTCACCGCGCTGCAACTTGGACAAAGCGTTATTAAAATACTCTAAAATTTGAGCCGATCGAACTCGATCGCGATTTTGTGCTGCTTGAATTTCGGCCTGAATTTCATCAATGGTGCGGATGCAGCGCTGGCAATTAACTTTATCTTGTTTTGCTAAATAAAGTTTAGCAGCTTGTTTCAAACTCGCGATCGCCTCCGGTAAATTTCCCATCCGGCGGTAAACAGTTCCTTGGATCGTGTAAGCTTGAGGGAGATTGACATCAAGATCGATCGCTTGCTGAATATCCACTAGCGCGGTTTCATAATTAGCAATCGCTATTTTTGCTAAAGCGCAGTGCAAGTAAATATCAGCGCGCTGCGGTTGCAGTTGCAATGCTTGAGTGCAGTCGGAAATTGCTGCCGAGAAATTACCCAAATCGAAGTGACAAATAGCTCTTTGATAATAAGCATCAACAAATTTCGAGTCGATCCGCAACGCTCGATCGAACTCGCGCAAAGCTGTTTGAAAATCTTGCTGTTGAACTTTTTCAAGTCCCCGCTGGTAAAATTCGTATTCTTGCTCCATCAGCTTTTTTGAGTGAGTTTGACTGCTGCTCACAAAACCGGAATATTGCCTCCTGTCGATCGACCGCAAACAGTAAAGTTCATGCACCTCTGTTCTATTTTGCGGACTTAAATATACGAACAATTTTTATTATGGGAATCGATCGAAGACGATATTCGACATTTATATTATATCCCCGACTTCTTCTTGAAATTAGACATTGGGATATGCTGTTTTTTAGGTTGAGCTAATTATTGTTAGCGGTAGGGTGCGCA
>JBOFTL010000235.1:0-9548 GCA_051652045.1 Microcoleus sp.
GAAAAAATTAGTATTTTTGCCCTCAGCGGATTTGTATGCTGCAAAATCTTTTGCCGCACGTCAAACAGATTTCCTGGGTCCCTAACGATTTCTTTAACGGCAGGTATTGCTGCCTGAAATTCGTCTTGCAATGCCGGGGATTGCTGACCCCCGAAATTAGATATATTACTTTCTAGTTTCGTAAAATCTTGAAATTCGTAAAGTCTGCTGAGTTGGCAAATTATTTGATCGGCAACTAAAGTATATTCTGTTTTTTTATTGACTTTAGAAACAATATTGTTTAAAACATTTTCAATATCTTCTAACCTACTATATTTTTCACATAATTCTTCGATTAAATTACCCAAATCTGCGGATTCTAGCTGCTCGGCATCGTTTTCCCAATACTCCTTACACGCAAAAAATATGATTCTTTTGATGCGCGCTACATTAACATCTTGTTCTAAGGTGCGGACAACTTCATCTAAAATAGATAAAGATTTCATAGCTTCCTCCTGGAAAAATACCCTGCAAACAGTCGATAACAACTAACAAAATTATATCACACTCGATCGATGCAAGACTTTGATGTAATTATAATTGGCAGCGGCATCGGCGGCTGCGTCGCCGGATCGATGCTAGCGCGCTACGGAAAGCGGGTACTCGTCTGCGAAAGCCACACGATACCGGGCGGTGCGGCGCACAGCTTTTCGCTGCGGGGATTTCACTTTGATTCGGGCCCGTCTTTTTACTGCGGGCTGACTGATGCGCAGTCGCTAAATCCTTTGCGGCAAGTTTTAGATATTTTAGAGGAACCGATCGCTGCAATTGCTTACGATCCGCTGGGACACTACCATTTTCCCGAGGGAACTTTGCCTGTTTATGCTGATGCGAAAAAATACTTAGATGCGGTAGCTGAATTTTCACCGCAAGGTGCGCAGGAATTGCAGAAATTTCAACAAAAATTATTAGTTTTGTACGAAGCTTTGCGGGGAATTCCGGTTGTGGCGCTGCGATCGGACTGGCAATTAATACCCGTATTACTGACGCGGTACTGGCCGTCTTTGTTGAAGATGCTGCCAGTTGCAGGGGCGATCGCGGGTTCTGCAGGCGAGTTGATGGATCTTGATGTGCGCGATGTTTGGGTGCGCCGTTTAATCGATTTAGAATCCTTTTTGCTATCGGGTTTAAAAGCAGGAGAAACTGTTGCGCCGGAAATTGCTTTTATGATAGGGGAACGATCGCGCTCTACTGTAGAATATCCTGTCGGCGGCAGCGGGGCGATCGTTGATGCTTTAGTTCGAGGTTTGCGGCGTTGGGGTGGCGAATTGCGGTTGGGAACTCACGTCGATCGCATTTTAGTTTCTGCTGGTAAAGTTACGGGAATTCGGTTGCGCGATGGCGAAATTATTACCGCACCAGTTGTCATTTCCAACGCTACAATCTGGGATACTTATACAAAATTACTGCAACCGGAAGATTTGCCGGTTAGTTATCGCCAACAAGCTTTAGCGACGCCTGCAGTTGACAGTTTCATGCACCTGCATTTGGGAATTAAAGCCGACGGCTTGGAAAATTTAACCGGCCATCATGTCGTAGTTCGCGATAGCAATACTGATATTACAGTACCCGGAAATACCTGCATGATTTCGATTCCGACAGTGTGGGATAACACTCTCGCACCGCCGGGACACCATGCGATTCATGCTTATACTTTAGAACCTTATGCTGGCTGGGTGCGAGATGAATTTTATCAGGAAAAAAAGCACGAGCGAGCGCAATCTTTGTTTCAAGCTTTAGCAAAAATCATCCCGGATTTGCAAGAAAGAATCGTGTTAGAATCGATCGGAACTCCGCTAACTCACGCCAGATTTTTAAGGCGCGATCGAGGAACTTACGGACCCGCGATCGCGGCTGGAAAAGGCACGTTTCCGGGGCCGCAAACGCCGATCGCGGGTTTGTATCGAGTGGGGGATAGCACTATGCCCGGAATCGGAGTTCCTGCTGTTGCAGCTTCAGGAATTTTGTGCGCAAATACTCTCGTAAATCCCGCACAAACCGCACAATTTTTGTAAGATATATAGCAAGCCTAAATCAGTTGTGTAATTCTCGTAGGGGCGGTGCCAAGAGTGCCCGCCCCGGTTGGTAGAGGGGTAGGCACGGAGGCACTACCCCTAAATATTTGTACAAATCATTTAGACGCGCTATAGTAACCTCCAAGATATTGAGAGTTTTGAGTTGCTCGGGAGTGCGTGAGTTTTGAGTTGAGAATTGAGGGTTGCTAATTAGTAATTGGTAATTTTCCTTTCTCCCCCTCTTTCTCTCTTCCCTCTTCCTTCTTCCTTCTTCCTTCTACTTACCATAACGAGAGTGGTAACACGGATTTGGTATTACCCATTACCAATTACCCATTACCAATTACCCATTGCCAACTACCAGTGAATATTCAGCCGCTTGGTGTCAGGGGAAATTGACAAGATTTCCGGATACAGCAGCGAACTTGCTGATTTTAAAGTTATGTTAACTCCCATTTTGCATCATTGGATTATGAAAGACACGCAAAACGATATTTTTACAGCGTTTATTGTGGCGTTACTCCAACAAACAGAACCTCTCCCCCTAGAAGTTCAATCAGAGTTCAACAAAATAGACGAAACTTACCCAGTTACTCATATTCTAAGACTTACAAAACTGCATTCTCCCCTGCTAGCTGCTTATAAAAATAATCGTGTCTGGTTAACGAGACACAGAAAACAACACGACCCAAAAACAATGCTGAATAGTGAGTTTGAAAATCCAAATATTACTATAAATGCAATAGAGCCAGCAGCTAGCAATATCGGCGATTTGACAAATTTGCTGGAATCGATCGATAGCATAGATACCGAAGTTAAACCCCGAGGTTTAAGAAGCATCCTAGAAAACATCTTGCAATCTCAGGATTCAGTACGAGCGAGTCGGGATACAATTCTCAGATTATTTCAGCTCACATCTAAAATTTAAAATCTAAAATTTCCATCAGCGTGCATTCCCAAACCAAGCGCGGTTGTACGTAATTTAACAAATACTGCCGCGCTTTTTCTAAAATTTGTAAGGGCGATCGATCTAAAAACTTCTGCCAGTAACAGTGTTGCAAATAATCGATCAACCATAATTGAGATTCTGTATCCAGTGTTTTATCAATTTCTTTTGCCCATTCCAAAGCTTCCCGCAAATTTTGAGGTTTGCGTTCGATTTTTTGCAGCAAATCTTCTGGGATTGACTTCAGTTGTTCCCCGATCGAAATTGCTTGTCCGGGACTTCCCTGAGCCATTGCCATTACCTCGGAATGCGACAAAATTTCTTCGCATCCCGCTTGTTGCAATACCTGTTGTATTGCATCGCGATTCAGTCCGTAGAAAGGAATTTTTTGACACCTTGAAATTAAAGTCGGCAGCAAAGATTCCAGACTGGGAGCAATTAAAATTAGCGTCGCTCTTCCCGGTTCTTCTAATGTTTTTAATAGGGCATTGGCGGCACCTTCACCCATTGTGTCAGCCCGTTCCAAAACCACGATCGAACGCGGTGCTTCCAGTGGCGGACGACTGAGAAAACGTCCGATTTCTCGCACCTGTTCCAGTCTGATTTGCGGTGGCGCTTTGCGCTTTAAACCTGCTGCTTCTGCTTCTTTAGGCGAGAGCAATTTACCGCGATCGATATAAGTCGGTTCTACCCACAGCAGATCGGGGTGATTGCGCTGTCGCACCCGATTTTGTACGGCAGAAATTAACCGCTCTTCTGTTAAATTGACAGAAAATAATAATTCGATAAAACAGTGTGCTGCTAAACTTTTCCCGATGCCGTTAGCACCGACAAATAAATAACCGGGAGCGATGCGGTTGCGAACTACTGCTTGAGTTAACAATTCTACAGCTCGCTCTTGCCCGATTAATGATGCGAAGTAATTCATCTATCTGTTTTCAAGTACGTGAGAGCCTGCTAGATCGAGTTTAGCTCGATCGCACGCACCTTGACAGGACTATAGCGATTGCAAATAATTTGTGAATTTCTTACTCCCTCCCCTTACTCAGGGGAGGGCTGGGGTGGAGTTAAAAATTTATGACTCATTTGCGATGGCTATAGCAGTGTGCAACCTGCAGATAGATTGCGTCCGTAATTGTGAATTTTTAGGCGATCGCTTTGAAGTAAAACTCAGCAAACTGCGCGATGAGATCGGCTCTGTCCAGTCCGTTCACTATTCTTCTGGCATTGAAGAAATCGCGACTATTGCCAACAATGAAATCACTCAAACCTACACCCGTAAAACTACCATCGCGCATTCCCCGAACCAGAATAATGGCAGCAATTTCAGGAAGGGCAGCTTTTTCTGGATTATCTATCAAGTTAATTCCCAGTTTTTCACTCCAAATTCCATAGTTTCTACGACCAGTAATTTGAACGAAACCTCTGCCTTTGAAGCGGGGACCATCACCGGGTTGAGTGTTTCCCAAATCTTCGCGACCTTCATAATCCCACCCATCAGCTAATTCCATCATGAATCGTCCAAAAAAAGATTCATGTTCGGCAGTTGCAAAAACATAGGCAATTTGCCCGCGATCGACAACCCTATTATCCAGACATCGATTGAGAATAAGTGGCAAGTTTTTCTTAGCAAACGGGCGAATTTCTGGCGGGCATTGAGCAATATTTAAAATATTGTCAATGCTAGGGAAACCACCGGGCATTTCCCAACTATTGGGTGTGCGACTAACTATTTTTATTTCTTCTGGTTTCACCTTCAGCAATTCAGCCCAAGTATTGCGATCGACCTTGCCTGTTACCTTTAATCCACCTGGGACAAATTGACTGCGATCGGCAGGGCGCATCCGTTGAAATTGCTCGACTGCTGCCTTAGTTACAGGCCCAAAAAGTCCGTCAATTTTGGCATCTTTTGGTAATAATCCCCAATCTTTTAAGCGTTTTTGCAGGATTTCGACATCATCAATCAGGTGAGGCGTGTCAATAATCCCGTCATTGAGTTGTAATTCAACTTTTTCAATCGCCATATTCCAATCTCCGAGTAGTAATAATGAATTTCTGTAGATTTACCCTGGAAGCAGAATGTCCGATCGTGTCCGGTTAGAACACCACTCTATCTTTGCAGTAAGGATTTCAGTTTGTTGTTGCAGATTTGAGAACAATGCGGACTTTCGTCCTTACTACAAACCTTTTTATTGAATGAAATTCACCGGGCGCGATCGCAATTGCAAAGCAAAGAACTTTTCAGAGTTATTTAGAGATTCGATGCAGCCACATAGTTGCAGTAGATTCGATCGTGCTGCCGTCCCAAGTATCGTAAAAATCTAAAGCTTGACGCCAACTAAAAGCATTAGCAGCGGAGGATATCAATTTACGACTGTATAACTTGTTTTCACCCTTGTTATCTGGCGAAAATGAGGAATTTTTCCGATAGCCTGAGTAGAACCATTCTCCACATGGATCGTTCACAAAAAAGTCACCGTTGTTGTTATAACCGCGAATAACTAGAATGTGACCTGACCGAGTCCAATAACCGTGCAAGATACAGATCTCGCCAGCATCAAGAGAGCGAGTGATATCTGAAAGACGCCCCCTCAATGTCAAATTATCTCTCAACCCTAAACCCTCTAACAATCTTTTGATACCATCAGGAGCACCGTGATCTATTCCCAGTCGATCGAAACGTTTTTTAACATCATCTTCGTACTGGGGAAAGGAACCTAAATCTGGAACTTGAAAGTATTTCAGACACATTGCCGCACTTGTGGCACCGCAGGTACGCAAAGGTTCAATTTCGTTATCTTCTTGACTGAAATACGGAACGTTATGATTGACAGCCATAATTTATTTACCTCAAGGTAAATGTTGTAAATAATTGATTTTTTTCAACTCATTTGTTTGAGTTGATATTTATAGATTAGCGATGTTTGATTGTAGTGACGATAAGATAAAATCAGTTTTTCAACTCAAATACAACCAGAGAAAATCTGACCAAATCTCGGGTTAAATAAGGAAAACTCAGTTTAAATAAGAAAACTTCAGTAAACTTCAGATTAGAATCAAAATTCCTGAAAAATTTTTAACCTTATGAATTTAGAAGCAGCGCTGAAACTTACGAATGCAACCGTATTTGTTCGATCGAACGCTTACAAGATATGGAATTAAGGAAAGGGAATGAAAATAATCTGGCCTTCATATTCGTCGGGCTGACTGCAACAAACGAATAAATACAAGTCATCTGGGAATGCGAAACATTACGGTAACGATCGGGGTTTCCTTTTTACTGCCCGCGTCCTGGTCTTCAATCTACAAAACCTAATGCCTCTGTGCCCTTGAAAACTGGCGATCGCCATCTCAATAACTGTTTCGATCGGGTATTCAATTTCAGCAGCACGAGCAATTAAAGCGGCTTGAATTCGATCTGGAACAAATGCTACGAATAGGTTGGCAATCTGCGACATTGCAGTCTCCTTTTCTTTATCTAACGAATGAATGAGTTAAGAGCGATCGTCCTACTTAAGAATTCAAAACATCTCGATTTCTATGGATCAATCCCCAAAATTCTTCTTTGGTATTTCGATCCTCAAATCTGATGGCCCCAGCCCTTACAAGTATTTTTCGTAGCTCGTCATCATCAAAACCACCTAATCTGTGCTTGATTACTTTAAAGCTACGCCTTTGCCACTGCTCATGCTCCAACAGTTGTCTGGCCACTTGTTCTGCCATAAATTCAGTTCGCATCTGGGCAAACTCAAACTTTATTCTTCGTTCTTGAAGAAGAAAAGATGCCAAAGTAGTAATAATTGCTGTTCCAAAAGCTGTGACGATCGATGTTAGGACGGTTGTCAGCATATCTTCTAATCCTCAGATAACTTTTGTATCATCACCAAGATCTCCATACTGTCCGTTGCAACACGATTGTTAGAGTGCGTTGGGGCTTTAACGAAGAGGCAGATATTGTACTTGTCCTTCCCATTCGCCCTCGAAACTCCCCTCCGCAATCAACAAGATCTCTTCGATAGCCAGCCCAACTGAGACGCTGCGACTAACCTCAAATACTCCTGGCATTTCCAACCCTGACTGTACGCGCTCATAAGCATATCGAGTTATTGTCTCTACATCATGAGTCAGTAGAATTCGCCCTTGTTGTGCGGCCCATTCCAGAATAACTCGATCGTCAGTTGTGGATAGACCTACATCTTGAACTCTGACAATATCAATCTCAGGTCGTCGTCGAAGAATGCCCCGAACAATTTGGTTGTTAAAGTTCTCGTCCGCTAAAAGGCGTAGCATTTCAACCCTGCCTTTGCTGATTCAGTCTCGCCATTAGACGATCTCGTATCCCAATTGGATTAAAACGCCGCTCATTTTCTTGACGAACCTGGGCAGCACGCTCTTGTCGCATTTTTAGATAAGCATCAACTTCAGTTTTTCGTCGAAGGTAGTAGCCAATCACTGAGTACACGTCTGCAAGCCGAAGAGATGGATATTGCTCAACAATCTCTTCTGCCGTACCACCATCCAAGAATACAGAAATCACGGTATCCAATGTGACGCGAGTTTTTCCGACAAGAACTACGCCATCCTCATTTGCTTCTAGGGGAGCCGGCTCTACAACAATTGCCAGTGTCATAAGCACCTTCAAATTCATTGATTTAATGGTAGCAAATTGCCGTCTATTTCAGAGGCGATTCTGGGTTTGTTTAGGAGCCTTCAATTTTTATGTAGCATTTTTTACACGAGTGGTGAGGTTAGCAATCGCTGAAGCAACAGAATAAGCCAACAAACATTTGCTGGCTTATTCCTGCATCAACCCATCTGCGAGATTAGTCGCACAATAGTAACCGATTTTTGTAAACTACAATTTAATATAGCTTGGCTATCGCACCCCTCAATCTATCTTTCAGTCATGAATCACTACTGGGTCTAGGAGCTAGTCGATTGCCAGAATCATCTCTGGGATTTGAAAGAGGAGTTACTTGAGTGCGGGTAAGAAAGGATAGCAATGCAGCAGTGAAAGCATATAAAGTTCCTAACTGACTCTCCTGCAACTGAAGAGCACCGAAAGCCACTAGCACGGGAAAAAGTGCTTGAATAAGTCCCTGAAATAAAACTGGCTCTTGCCTAATCTGCTTGAATAACCACATAACAAAGCCTCATATTTTAGATTCAACTCGGACAGAAAACTCTGAAGTACATCTCAACCGAAAGCTAAAGCAGTCGAACTTATAATTGTGTCGCAGATGCGGTACAATACTTTTCTTAGTCGGGTTATACCGCACATCTACGGTTGAACTCTGAATAGTCTGAACAAGTTTTGCTTTGACTTAACTCAAAGAATAAATCACCCCGATCGCTCTGCCGGTGAGAAAAAGTGACAGGATTTTGTAAAGGTTTGTAAGTTAGTAAATTATCGAGTGGCAGGAAAGGGCGATCGCACTTACAACCTTCATTTCCCGTTATTTCGTGAGAAGATGAAGGAGTGAAGAAGTGCGATCTAGCTTGGAGGAAATGAGGGCGATCGTTGAGAGAGATGATAAATCAAATAAGGTTCTTTAAGGAGTAATTATGAATTCTCTATTATATTTTTTATCGGGAGTCAGCACGAGTTCAACTCGATATTTTCCTGTTTGCCACCCTGCTGAAGGGGGAGTTAGTGATGTCACTACGAATTTGTCAGCACTTCTTGTTTCAACAGGGTTACTCGTAAGTGGAACCTCCTTATTCGCAAGGGGACCTTCTGTAGGTAAAAATGTGAACACGACTTTAACAGGAGTACCGCCTGTAAAGTTCCTCAAGTCAGCGCTAACAAAAAACTTCTGCTTTTTGTTTTGAAATGTATTAGTGTCAACTTGGCAGTTTCCAGTAATTTCTAAGACCTCACAAACTTTCATATTTGCTAATTCAGGCGAATCCCAAAAACACGCTGTGAGACCAAAAGTAACTAAGCTATAAACTACAAAACCATTTAGATTTTTCATTCTCATCCTCACATCAAAAAGCGACAATTAAACGAAAACTAGAAAGAGTAAATGTTTCAGTGGAATTGAAGATAGATCTACTAAGGAAGGAATTTTTCAGTTTCACGATATAACAGACCATAATTGATAAATTCACGAGAAAAATAATCATATCCCATAGAAGGAACCACTTTCAGAAAATTTAGAATTGCAGCGTTCTCTTGAATCTCAATATAAGCTTGAAGCCTTTCCTCAATAGTGATAGTGCCATCCCGTTCTATGAGTTTCAGTGAGTAAGCCTTCAAAAAGTTGTAGTAACTCATCTCTGAAGCCCAAAGATCTGGCATTGTCAGATTAAGATCTTTGAGGACTTCACTAACAAGCTTCGGTTTAAACGCAATAGCTATTAGTTTTTCACGTTTTTTGAATTCTTCAGCTTTTTGATCGATTTTATCAAAAACTTTATCTAAAACCTGATTAACATCTGCAAATAACTGCTTCTCCAACATGCCGATTTGAGCTAAGGTAGGGGTAACTAAGTCGGTCATGATTTTTTCGGGAGCATATGTATCAGCAATTTTTGTTATTGTC
>JBOFTL010000236.1:0-9703 GCA_051652045.1 Microcoleus sp.
AGTAGCGAGACAGTGGGTAAATGAAGGCGCGACGATGCTGCATTTAGTAGATTTAGATGGCGCAAAAGCAGGCCATCCAGTCAATCAAAAAGCCATTGAAGCCATCGTCCGTGCAGTAGATATTCCCTGTCAAGTAGGAGGCGGAATGCGCGATCGCGCTGCTGTTTCTGCTATCCTCAATCTCGGAGTGCGGCGCGCGATTCTCGGCACCGTCGCCGTCGAACAACCGCAATTAGTCGGCGAATTGTGCGCGGAATTTCCCGGTCAAATTTTGGTGGGAATTGACGCCAGAAACGGTAAAGTTGCAACTAGAGGCTGGCTGGAAACTTCCGAAGTTTTAGCAACAGAATTAGCCCAAAAAATGGCAAAATTGGGAGCAGCAGAAATTATTTACACCGACATTCACCGCGACGGTACGATGGAAGGACCGAATTTGGAATCCTTGCGCGAAATTGCCAATGCGATTTCAATTCCCGTAATTGCTTCCGGCGGAGTCAGTTCGATCGCCGATTTGTTAAGTTTGTTAGCATTGGAACCAATTGGTGTTAAAAGTGCGATCGTCGGTAGGGCAATTTATACTGGAGATATCTTGTTAAAAGAAGCAATTCAAGCAGTCGGACAAGGAAGGTGGCAAGATGTTCCTCCCGATCTAGGATCTTCAAGTTTTGCTTGAGTAGGTAATTGGTAATCGGTAATTGGTAATTGGTAATTGTCAATTAAAAAAAACGATCCGTGTATCCGTGTCATCCGTGTCGTGCAGATTGGTAATTGGTAGGGACACGGCATTGCCGTGTCCTTGCGGGATTGTTCGATAGGCTGCCATTAATTATCGCTATTTAACACAAGAGTTAAATCAAATGAGGACATTTCCTGCGGACAGGAATTTCGATCGTAAATTCCGCCCCGCTTCCGGGAGTCGAAGAACAAGTTAGTTTACCCCCGTGTTTTTCGGTGATAATCTGGTAGCTAATCGCCATGCCCATTCCCGTTCCTTTACCGATGGGTTTTGTGGTAAAAAATGGATTGAATATTTGTCTTTGAATTGATTCTGGCATTCCCAATCCAGTATCAGCAATCTTAATCTGTACCCATGCTGCATTTACTAGCGACGTGGAGATAACAATTTGACTGGAATTTTCCGATATTTCTGAAACTATTGATTTTTGATTGAGTTCATCAAGAGCATCAATAGCATTTACCAGAATATTCATAAACACCTGATTCAGTTGTCCCGCATAGCACTCCACCCGCGGCAAATTACTGTAGTTGCGAATCACCTGAATCTCGGGGTTGTCTGGTTGTTTCTTCAAACGGTGTTGCAAAATCAGTAATGTACTCTCGATACCTTCATGAAGATCCACAGGTTTAAACTCAGCTTCATCCATTCGCGAAAATATCCGCAGCGACTGGACTATCTTGCGGATTCTGTCAGTCCCAATTTTCATAGAACTCACAACTTTGATCAAGTCTTTATGCAAAAAATCTAGGTCTATTTCATCAGCCTGTGCCTTAATTTCAGCTACTGGATTCGGATAGTAATGTTGGTAAAGTTGCACTATATTCAGCAAATCTTGAGCGTATTCCTCAAGGCAAGTGAGATTACCGTGAATGAAGTTAACTGGATTGTTGATTTCATGGGCGACACCCGCTACAAGCTGCCCCAAACTGGACATTTTTTCAGCATGAACGAGTTGGGATTGAGTGCGTTTGAGTTCGTTCAAAGTTTGTTCTAACTGACGCTTTTCTTTTACTTCTTTTTGTGAAGTTTCTAAATCCTGGATGATTTGTCGGAGCAAATTTTCTTTTTTGTGATTTGTTTGTTCGAGTTCTCGGCAAGTTGCTTCCGATCGCTCTAACTTCTTTCGCAAAATTCGATTCTCTTTTTCAAGGTGACTGATTCGTGCCTCAGCGTCAACTTTTTCTAACTCCATATCACGCTTCTCCCAGTAGCAAAGTAACAAATGTTTCATTGTGAAAATAGGAGATTCCCTGCTCTTCTAAAGGTGAAATTTCACCATTGGTATAAAAGCCACAACTCGGTAATGCTTGAGTTAAGCAGGTTTGAGTTAGTGCGTATTCTTCGCGAGTGCGAGTACCTAAAATCTGTCGCCGGCTGGCACAGGAAAAATACACAGCAGCCGCAGGTTGTTGACCCGGATAATTCTCTAAGGCTTGCATCATTGATGTTCGAGATGCAGATAGAATGCTATCGCGGGTGGTTTCGGTAATTTGCACGATCGCGCCTTCTGGAATGTCTCCAAAAAAGGTGACGCTACCAGTTTCTACATCATAAATTCCGTTGGGAGCTCGCATATAATAATTAGTTTCAGTGGCATCAAATACGGCTAGCGGATATTCTGACGAGGGCGGCATTTGTCCCAAATAATGATGATAAAATTCGAGAGCGGGTCGATTGTCGATCTCGCAAACTATATTGCGATCGGCCTTAGTAACTATCCCCCGCTTGCCAATCGGATTCCAGCCGCTAGCAATGCTGTGAGAAAATAGAATCGAACCTGAAATTAAGAGAATCGGAATTGCATCGCTGCAAACTTCGGTTTTGTAGAACTGATAGGTTTGTTTGAACTGCCAGCGATCTGCCGTGAGTCCGCCAAAAACTGGTACTTTTTCTCCTAAAGCTTGATGCAGGTTATCGAGGATTAAAACGGCGCTGGTGGTGAGACTTTCTGGCAAAGCAATACAAAGTTTAATCTCCTCTGTATGACCTGTTGTTGCTTGAATAACAGCGGTTTGAATGGCGGCGTTCAAGTCATGAGAAATATCTCGTCCGATTCCCGCCCGAATCGTGATGTTGTCCGCACAAAATAGCATCAGAGTCAGTGAATCCTGCTCAAATCCTAAAATAGAAGACATCTCACCATCTGTGGTACCGCCGATTAGCTCAATTCCCGGATAAGTCTCGCAAATTTGCTGCAAGATAAGAGGATGTTCAAAATCAATTGCAGCAAATAAGATACCTGCTTGCGGAGAGCTTCCTAATAAAGATTTCTGGCATTGTTCTAGGACTTCTGCGATCGCCGATCGAGACTCAGGATCGTTACTGTGACCTACTACTGTTTTTAACATCGATATAGTTGAAAGTTGAGAGTTGATAGTTGATAGTTGTAGTGCGAGCGTCGGGAACTCGCGATCGATTAAGTAGGTTGACTTACTTGATTTAGCGATGGCTGCTCGATCGATTACTACAAACATCGAGACTATTTTTAGATGCAACTTGAAATACTAATTAGCCGTTTTTTGGTCAACTAATTTGCCAAGTCAGTTAGGAAAAAATAACAATTTGGCAACTAGAGACTTGAAAACTTAGCGCTGGCAAACTGAGCTTTTGTTTTTAATCGATCGAACTTAAGCATTAAAAACTGCATAAACCAGATTTTGACTGCGTTAAATCGGCAGTTTTTTTGCCATTGTTGCGAACTGCGATCGAACTCGATCGCGCATCAAACCCATTTGATTACTATCCCTGCGTAAATCCGCAAAGACTGATTTGCTGAGCTTGAAATCTTTGCTATCAATATAGCACGTTCAAAAACGAAAAACCGGAAAAATCGCACCTTATATTTGAATTAGCATTACATATCAATAACGTACTTATGTCATGGCGAGTCGCCGCTAAGCCAACCGCGATCCTTTCCCCGCGTTTGGTGAAGGATATTAAAACTGGATCGAACAAGCATCAAGTGCGACATCGAAAGATTTAGGGTTTCCCATTGGTTTGGATGACGACTGTTATACCGTTTTCATAAAGTCCTGCTATAGATGGAGTTCTTCGTTTCCCCTTGTGCCTGCCCCGCTTGGGGGGGAGATATGTAGCGCTACTTTGTGAAATTGGTATGGCAAGCTGCTGCTTTTGGTGGCAATTAATACGAGCTTTCAGGACTGAAGTCTTTACTACAAACCAATCAGAGAAATTGAGTTATCATGGTAGGTGCGCTCGAGCGAGCTGTTCGCGCATCTAATGAAATTAGCATCTTTACAGTCAGGGTAAATGCGATCGATTTACAAACCAACAAGTTCGCTCTCAAACGCACTCAAACGCGCGTTGATTCGCTTTCGCGATGTCGAGAAGAATCGCTATTGGCTGCAATAGCCATAATTATTGAAGACTTGAGCTAAAACTTATCCCTGACTGTAAATCATGCAACTAATCGAACTTACCCCTTTTCAAGCTTTATGGCGCAGTTTCAAGCTGCTAATTCAAGCCTCACCAAAAGAGGTCGGCTATTCGATCGCACTCAATATTATCGGCGGTGTTGCGCCGTCAGCAGTGCTATTTTTAAATAAATTAATCATTGACGAAGTATCTCGCCTGCTGTCGCAAACTCAAACAGTGCAGCCCATCGATTTGATACTGTCCCAACAAATACTGCTGTGGAGTATTGTCGGAGTTTTAACTCTCAAATTAGTTGACGACGCCCTCGACACAATTGGTGAAGTTACAACCACCACCCAGCGCGATCGAGTTCAAGGCTTCGTTCAAGGACAAGTGCTGGAAAAAGTCGCTAATTTCGACGATATTGCCCTGTTTGAAAACCCCGAGCTCTTAAATACCGTCCAACTAGCAAAAAGCGGAGTATTTCGAGTACAGCAACTAGCATTTAGTATCACCATGACAATTACAGGAATCTTTACATTCCTGCCATCGATCGGTCTGGCTGCTGCGATCGCTTGGTGGGTGCCGCTGGCGATTTTAGTTGCATCACTGCCATCAGTTTATACCCAAAGAAAATACACCAAAATTATCTGGGGAGTTCAAAAAAATCAAGCTAAAATCAACCGCGAGATGGACTTGTCATTGCAAGTATTGACTGGAGAAACCCACGCTAAAGAGTTGCGGTTATTTGGCTTGCAGGAACTTTGGCTCGATCGATGGAACGACCAGTTTAGGCAATTTTTTACTGAGATGCAACGAGTCCGCAAGGAAGCAGCAATAGTTGTACTTTTGTGGTCTATTTTTAGTAGAATAGGAGTAGCTTTACCCTTTGTTTATGTAATTATCGGAGCTTTGGGCGGGCGCTACACTTTGGGCGATTTAGCGCTTTATTCTGGTTTGATCGTCCAAGTTGAGCGCAGTTTGCACATCCTGATTTACAGCTTCAATAATTTATACGAAATTTCCCTCGGCGTTGCTCCAATATTTCAACTTTTGGAACTTCGATCTTCCTTACATTCTTCTGCTATCGATGTCGATATTGCGCCGCCGGAGTTGGCAGATAGCAAGGAAAATTTGAACTTGGTAAAAGATAAAATTAGCATCCAAATTAAAGATTTATCTTTTTGCTATCCCGGTAGCGATAAAAGCACGATTTCAGGTATGAATTTAACCGTCAATCCGGGTGAAATGTTAGTAGTCGTCGGTGAAAATGGAGCGGGTAAAACTACTCTAGGCAAACTTCTCGGCAGGCTGTACGATCCGACAGAGGGCACGATCGAATGGAATGGCAAAGACTTGCGCAATTACACTTTAGAAGAAGTGCGATCGCGCATTGCTGTAGTCATGCAAGATTACGCTCGTTTCCCAGCCACGGTAAGAGAAAATATCGGTTTCGGTAACTTGCCTTCGCTATCGGATGATGTGGCAATTAACGAAGCAATTTTGGAAGCAGGAATTGCAACTAAAGTCAACAGTTTAGAGAAAGGTTTAGAAACACCATTAGGCAAACAATTAGAAGAGGGCATCGACTTATCGGGGGGACAGTGGCAAAGAATTGCGATCGCCCGTGCTTTAATGCGTCTTTCTAGCGTCGAGATGCTCATTTTTGACGAACCGACAGCCGCCTTAGATCCGAAGACAGAACACGAAATTTACGGCATTTTCCGTCAAATAGCTGTGGGGAAAACAACTATAGTAATCAGTCACAGATTGGGCTTAGCCAAAATAGCCGATCGCATTGCCGTGATGGAAAATGGCAAAATAGTAGAAATCGGCAATCACGACGAATTGATAGCAGCAAATGGAATTTACTGCGCGATGTTTACCCGTCAAGCTAGCAGCTACGTTTAAATAGTTGATAGTTGTAGGGGCGGTACCCCCGTGCCCGCCCTCTTAGTTGATAGTTGATAGTTATAGTGCGAGCGTCGGGAGTTCGCGATCGATTATAGTGCGAGCGTCCCCGCTCGCGATCGATTGAGAGTTGATAGTTGTAGGGGCGGTGCCCCCCCTGCCCGCCCTGACAATCGAAAATCTAAAATCCTCTCTCCCCCTTTCTTCTTTCCGACACTACAAATCATTTGTGCGATCGCTTGTCGAAAATATACCTCGCGAAGGATGCAATCTCCTGTAATTCGCGACCGCCCTGTCCGATCCAAAAGCTACAGTATTAATTTATTGACATAAAAATATACTTTTACTATACAATTAGTTCAATTAGTAGAATTAGTTGCAGCGTTATCGAGTTTCAGTCTCTATCTAAATCCTACCAGTACCGGAAGCTGCCTATCCAATTCCATCAGTATCGATCGACAGGCTTGCTATCGATCGCTCAGTTAAAGGACGGGGTTAAGGTCGATATTTGTTAGTAGATGCGCTCGATCGAACTGTTACTACTGCTGGTGAAACGAGCATCTTTAAGCATCTTTGCAGTCAGGGTAGATGCGATCGATTTACAACAAATAGTTTTCTCGAATTTATTCGTTTTGATTCGTTTTTACGATAGATAACTATCGCTAGTTTTGCAAAAAAAACAATTGGTGCACTACCAGAAAATCAGCTTGTAGTGAAGACTTAAATCCACTCGAAGTTGAGGACTTCAGTCCTCACTACAAACTGTTGATAAACGCTATATTGAGGCGATCGACCTATGTTTAATTTCCTCCTCAAACCGATCGGTGTCAACCAAATTTCATCAAATATTGCTCGCCCCTCCCCCAATGTCGGCCTCCGCACTACTTTGATACTGCCTTTCGTATTGCAAATTTTTGCTGCTGTTGGACTGGTAAGCTATCTTTCGTTTCGCAGCGGTCAACAATCGGTCAACAATTTGGTCACTAACCTGCAAAACAGCGTCGCTCAACGAGTCGAAGAAAACATTCACTCATACTTAGAGTCTTTACAGTTTTTAAATCGCATTAATGCAGCTAAAATTAACAGCGGCGACCTCAACCCTGATGACTTTGAGCAATTAAAACCTTACTTTCTCAATCAACTCAAAATCCAAAACAAAACAGACTATTTTATCTATGCCAATGCTCTAGGAGATTCATTAGGAATCGTGCGCACCAGTCCTGATACCTTTGAACTCAAAATGCGCGATCGATACTCTGTTCCCAACCGAGTTACTTACGAATTGACTCCAGACGGTCAACTTGGAAAAGAGTTAGAAAGCGAACCCTTCGATCCGCGCAAGCGTCCCTTTTATAAAGCAGCCGTTGCGGCCGGCAAACCAACATGGAGTCAGATTTTTATTTCATTCTCGCGCAAGATCCTCAGAATGGATGCTATTACCCCAATATATGCAGAAAATGGCGAATTTCGAGGGGTATTTAGCACTGAAGTTACTTTAGCACAAATCAGCAATTTTTTGAAAACATTAAAGATTAGCCCCAAAGGAGAAGTATTTATTTTAGAACGATCGGGCGAGATAGTTGCTAGCTCTACCGATGAATTGCCGTTTGTCAAAACTGCAGATGGCGAACAGCGTCTTTTAGCCCTGCAAAGTCAAAAACCAATTATTCGGAAAACCACCGAACAAATACTGACAAAATTTCAAACATTAGATCGGATCGCTGCACCTGAAAATTTTACTTTTAATTTAAACGACGAACCCCAACTCGTTCACATCCAACCCTATCAAGATCGGTGGGGCTTAAATTGGTTAGTGGCGATCGTGGTTCCTGAGTCCGACTTCATGGAGCAAATTAATGCAAATACCCGCAATAATGTGTTACTAAGTTTGGCTGCATTAGGAGTAGCGCTAATCCTCGGTATCATCACTACCCGCACGATTTCAAATCCAATTCTCAGACTGACTCAAGCTTCTAAAGAACTAGCCGATGGCAACTTCGATCGGCGAGTCGATACTAAGGACTTTGTGGAAGTTGAAGAAATCGAAACTTTAGAACAGTGTTTTAACAGCATGGCGGTACAACTCCAAGAAGCATTTGAAACTCTAGAAGATAAAGTCAAAGATCGCACCGCCGAACTTGCCTGCGCCAACGCAGAAATTTATGCTCTCAACGAACGCCTCAAATCCGACAATCTCTGCATGAGCAGCCAACTCGATCTAATTGAACAAATGCAGCAGTTAATTCTGCCTAAACTAGAAGAACTCCAAGCAATTAAAAACTTAGATATTGCTGGATTCATGGAACCGGCAGAGCGAGTAGGAGGAGATTATTACGATGTCTTGGAAGCGGATGGTGTTGTTACCATTGGCATCGGCGATGTCACCGGACACGGACTCGAAAGCGGCATTTTAATGGTGATGATTCAAGCTAGCGTTCGGACGCTACAAGAAATCAAAGAAACCGATCCCGTGCGTTTTTTAGATACCCTCAACCGCACGATTTACAAAAATGTGCAGCGCATGAACTGCGACAAAAACCTGACGCTAGCTATTCTAAATTACGATAGGGGTAGAATCAGTATCAGCGGTCAGCACGAAGAAACTTTAATTGTGAGAAAAGGAGGTAAAATAGAGCGGATTGACACGATAAATTTAGGATTTCCCATCGGGTTAGATGATGACATTGCCCATCTGATCGGTCAGAAAACTGTGGAATTAGTACCGGGAGATGGAGTTGTGCTGTACACCGATGGCATCCCTGAAGCTAGAAATATCGATCGCCAATTCTACGGATTGGAAAGACTGTGCGAAGTGGTAGCTTTGAATTGGCACAAAACTGCTGAAGAAATCAAACAAGCAGCGATCGATGACTTGCGGGGATTTATCGGAGAACAACAGGTGTTTGATGATATTACTTTGGTAGTTCTCAAGCGAGCAGATGAAGAAATAGCATAGAGTGCAGGGCGATCGCAGGTGAATTCTTGATTTTGCATCTAGGTATTTAGTAAAAATGAGAGCATAAAATGGCAGTTTCAGTTACAATAATGTCAGAGAAAAAAACAGAATATCCAGGAAAGATTTATGCCTTCCCAAAACCAAGACTTGTCAAAAACTGCCACATCCAAAACTCAGAATTTGCCAATTCCTTCAGATATTGTGTTGAGTTTGGCAGCCTTGCCGCTGCTGGGCGGGCTGCTGGCTGCTAAAGCCGCTGCTGAGTTCGTAGGTGCGATCGGCATTGAAAGCGAAGAAGTATTTCGGGGTTCGCGCCTTCCAATTCTCCATTTCCCGCACTCGCAAGGTTCGTAATAAGGACTTCAGTCCTTTCTTGGTTCGCAGTAAGGACTTCAGTCCTTTCTTGGTTCGCAGTAAGGACTTCAGTCCTTTCTTGGTTCGCAGTAAGGACTTCAGTCCTTTCTTGGTTCGTAGTAAGGACTTCAGTCCTTTCTTGGTTCGTAGTAAGGACTTCAGTCCTCACTTCCACCCGCAAGTGGCAGGACTTAAAGATTGGAGACTTAACGACTTGACAATACTTCAAATTTGTGGGTGGAAAATTTCATGCAGTTTCGAGAGCGGATACGTGAAAAAGACCCGCCATTTTTTAAGTAAAATCAAGTTGTCTCAGATTTGACCGTAAAGGAAAAAGTTTTAGGTCAAACTAAACCATACAATTTTGT
>JBOFTL010000237.1:0-6178 GCA_051652045.1 Microcoleus sp.
GTTGCTGGAATTGCTTGCACAAACTGAGGTGCAGCGACATGAGGGGAATTGAGTGAAAATGAAATACTGTCGGAATTGGCAACTGTTTGCGATGGTAACAGCAAGTTTTCAGCTAAGTTCAAAATTCCCGCGATCGCGCTGTCGCTACCCATCTCTAAATCTAGCAACTTTGACGGCTGATTTTCCCTGTCGCTGTCAAATTCCGCTAATTCTGGCAAATCTATATTGCGTTTGGATTCCCGCAACTGCCGGCTCAACATTCGCGAACTCTGCACTAATAAATATGCTGGATAAAGCAGAATTTGCACTGCGTTAAGACTGGCTAATTTAACTTCGCGCCAAGTTCGATCGCAGCTATCGGCAACTTGGCGAGATTGTTTTGATATATAATTTAAAAGCCGACTTTGGTAGGGACCGGAGTAACCTTCAGGCATATGTTTAATTGTGGAACTTAATTGAGAAAGTTAATTGAGGAACTTAATTTTGGAACTTAATTGGGAAAGTCGATCGGATAATTTAATTATGCAGCTTCATTATGAGACTTGTGTTGGCGTACTCCCCAGCATAAAGACATGAGGATTCTAATTTGTTAAAGCTGTCCGAGAAGGATTTTGGTGTCAACCCAATTTTTCGATAACCAGATTCGATCGGTCTTGCCCTACCCGGACAAAAACTCAATTTTGCCAGATGTCTGTTGAACTGGGATTAGAGATTCGATCGCGTGCACCGATCGCCCTTCGCGCCAGAATTGGTAAATTTGGCAGTAAAATCGAGAAGGGCGATCGAGCCGCTTCTAATTCTGAAACTTTCGATCTGTTCGCTTTCCCGGTTCGCGTTCTTGGCATTTGGGACTCGCAATCCAGTCCCTAATTCTGGCACGCATCCCATTCTAGCTAAATTTGAGTTCCGCTGTGCCACATTCTCACAATAATTTTGCCGCAACAATCGCGCGATTGCGCGCTCTCTCTCAACTTGACGTTCAGTCGGGTTGGAGGTACTGCGATGCTGACTCTGCTATTGCTTCAGTAAATATTTGTAACTGGCCGGTAGCGCAACTTAACGAGAAAGGGCATATTGCGTGGCCTGGAGGAAAGCAAGTTTTGTTGTTGGGACAGCGATTGGTAATTCCTCATAATTTGCACGGCTATCCTGTAACTAATTTGCGCTTGTTGTTGGGTTTGACTTGGTGGGCTGAAGATGCGCAAATTTTTGTTAACGGTAAATTGGTGGGACGGGGGGATTTATTTGATTGTCGCGATCGAGTTTTGCTGAGTTCTTCTGTAACTGAGGGAGATGAATTTTTAGTAGTTTTGCGTCTTGTCAGTCCGGAACACGATCGAGGTGCTTTGGTGCAGTCTGTTTGTTTGTACGAAGCGGCAGATTCTGCTTGTTTCGATCCGGGTTTTGTGGCTGCTGAATTGGAGATTTTGCAAAATTTGTTTGCCATGCGTTTGCAAAATTTAAATTCCCAATACCTCCCCATGAAAATAGTAGCCGATCGCTCGCTGGCTGTCAAGGGAAAAAATTTGCAATCGCAGCTCGATTTGGCAGTTGATTTAATTGATTGGTCGGTGTTGCCCGATCGGGAAATGTTCGATCGCTCTTTGTCGGTTTTGCGGCAAACTTTGTTGGGATATTTGCAGGAATTTTCCGCAGATTTTTGTGATGCAAGTGCAAAGGGTATAAATAGCGTTGAGGGAGCGATCGCAGATGCAGTTTCTGGAAGTGAAGAAATTGGCGGCGCTACATCTATATATATAGGAGAAGTTTCGGAATTGGCATTGGTTTCGGGAGGTGTTAATTTAGGAACCGCAGAGGACGCAGAGAACGCAGAGGGAGGAAGTAGAGAGGAGATTTCTGGAAGTGAAAAAATTGGTGACGCTACATCTATATATATAGAAGAAGTTTCGGAATTTGTCTCGGTTTCGGGAGATGTTAATTTAGGAACCGCAGAGGACGCAGAGAACGCAGAGGGAGAAATTAAGAGAGGGGCTTTTAATGGTGGAGAAAGTGGTAGTGCTACATCTATATATATGGGAGAAGTTGGCGAACTGACATCTATATATATAGGTAAAATTTCTTTGCTCGGTCACGCTCATTTGGATTTAGCTTGGCTGTGGCCGGTACCGGAAACTTGGGAAGCCGCCCAGCGAACTTTTGAGTCGGTATTGCAATTGCAGTCAGAATTTCCTGAGTTGATTTTCTGTCATTCAACTCCAGCACTTTATGCTTGGATTGAAGAACATCGACCTGACTTATTTACAGCGATTAAACAACAGGTAGCTGCCGGCCGCTGGGAGGTGGTTGGCGGGATGTGGGTGGAACCGGATTTAAATTTAATTTCTGGCGAATCGATGGTGCGGCAAGTTGTTTGCGGACAGCGTTATACCCAGGAAAAGTTTGGGGAATTGATGCGGGTAGCTTGGCTTCCCGATACTTTTGGTTTTGGATGGCAATTGCCTCAGATTTTGCGGCAAGGTGGGGTAGATTATTTTGTGACGCAAAAGTTGAGATGGAACGATACAACAGAGTTTCCTTACGATGCGTTTTTGTGGGAAGGATTGGATGGTTCTCAAATTTTTAGCGTGATGTCCGGTCCGATCGGGGAAGGTATAGAATCGGTGAAGGTGGCGCGTTATGTTTTTGATTGGCAAGTTAAAACTGGCTTGCAATCTGCTTTGTGGTTGCCGGGAGTTGGCGATCACGGTGGCGGCCCGACTCGTGATATGTTGGAGGTTGCTAAGCGCTGGCAAATGTCGCCTTTTTTCCCCAGGTTGGAGTTTGCAAAAGCTATTGATTATTTGTCCGCGATCGAAGGTCAATTTTTGAGGCGGGAAATTGATGTTCGTCCAAATTTGCCAGTTGCCGAAACAGTGGAAAATTTAGATGCGATCGAACTTCCTAATTTTGCGACACTTGCGGAAACTTCGCCAAAAATCACTGTTTCAGAATCGGACAACTCTCAAAACTTGTCAGTTTCGGAAACAGTGGAAAATTTAAGCGCGATCGAACTT
The DNA here is from genome assembly GCA_051652045.1 of Microcoleus sp. Classification (GTDB taxonomy): domain Bacteria; phylum Cyanobacteriota; class Cyanobacteriia; order Cyanobacteriales; family Microcoleaceae; genus Microcoleus. The sequence continues at coordinate 3,015 of JBOFTL010000237.1, forward strand.
GCCAATTCCCCAGCATTTTCGGAAACTTCACCTCAAACCGCTGTTTCAAAATCCGACAACTCTCAAAATAAGCCAGTTTCCGAAACAGCGGAAAATTTGCCAGCGGGAAATTTCGAGACTTCGCCTCAAACCGCTGTTTTAAGATCCGACAAGTCTCAAAACTTGCCAGTTTCAGAAACAGTGGACAATTTGAGTGCGATCGAACTTCCCAATTTTCCCGGCGTTTCGGAAACTTCGCCTCAAACCGCTGTTTTAAAATCAGACAAATCTCAAAACTTGCCAGCAGCAGAAACTGGAAGTGCTACATCTATATATATAGGAAAAGTTGGCGAAATTACATCAAAAACCGCTGTTTCAAAATCCGACAACTATCAAAATAAGCCAGTTTCCGAAACAGCGGAAAATTTGCCAGCGGGAAATTTCGAGACTTCGCCTCAAAACACTGTTTTAAAATCCGACAATTCTCAAAATTTGCCAGTTTCGGAAACAGTGGAGGATTTGAGTGCGATCGAACTTGCCAATTCCCCAGCATTTTCGGAAACTTCGCCTCAAACCGCTGTTTCAAAATCCGACAACTCTCAAAATAAGCCAGTTTCCGAAACAGTGGAAAATATGAGTGCGATCGAACTTCTCAATTTCCCCGCAATCTCGGAAACTTCACCAAAAACTGCTGTTGCAAAATCCGATAACTCTCAAAACTTGCCCGCAGCAGAAACTGGCACTACTACATCTATATATATAGGAGAAGTTGGCGAACTTACGTCAAAAACCGCTGTTTCAGAATCGAACAAGTCTCAAAAATTGCCAGTTTCGGAAACAGTGGAGAGTTTGAGTGCGATCGAACCTCCCAATTCCCCCTCAATTGCGGAAACTTCGATAAAAATCGATGTTTCAAACAGCGAAACACCCGTACTAAAAAACTCCCCTCCTCTCCCTCCTTCACTTCCGATTTGGCAAGATGAACTTTATTTAGAATTCCATCGAGGTTGCTACACGACTCGCGCAGACCAAAAACGTCAAAACCGCCGCTGCGAAGACTTGCTTTACCAAGCCGAGTTGCTGTCGGCCCTAGCAACAATTTGTGCCGGTGCGGTTTATCCGAAATCAGAATTAGAAACAGCTTGGAAACAAGTTTTGTTCAACCAGTTTCACGATATTTTGCCCGGTTCCGCGATCGCTCCTGTTTACGCTGATGCCAATCTGGCTTTTGCGCGGGTCGATCGCGCTTGTCGCGAAATTATCCTAAAATCTTTAGATGCCATAGCCTCGCGCATTTCTTTACCTGCTTCCGATCTGCCTGATGCCAAATCGGTTTTGATTTTCAATCCTCTTAATTGGTCGCGCTCTGAAGTGGTTGCGGTATCCCTGCCCGATGCTGCTTGGCAAATTTGCGATTTGTCCGCACAATGCTTGGAGTCGCAAATTATCGCCGACGATCGATCGCCTTCTCAATTTACTCTGTTGTTTCTTGCTGCCGACATCCCCGCCCTCGGCTATCGGATGTTTTGGTTGTGTCGCAAATCCTCAAGCTACCAGGATTTTCCAGGCATCACGCAACAGGTAGCAGCGACTGACGGCTGGAAGCAGCAACAGACTACTAGCCTTTCTGGCGACCGACATTTTAAATCGTTCCCTCTGGTTAAGGAAGTTGCAATTGGCGAAAATTCTCAAATAAGTAGCGAAAACCGAGAACATCAGGAAGTTGCAAGTGCTGAAAATTCTCCGGTAAGTAGCGAAACCCAACAATATCAGGAAGTTGCAAGTGCTGAAAATTCTCCAGTAAGTAGCGAAACCTGGCAATATAGGGCTGTTGCAAGTGCTGAAAATTCTCCGGTAAGTAGCGAAACCAAAAAACAGTCAGAATTATCCAAACTTACATACGGTATAGCACAAAAAAACACGGCCTGTCAAGAAACGCATTTTGTTGGTGCAAGAAACATCTTGGAAAATGACTGCTTGCGAGCAACAATTGACGGTGAAACAGGAAATTTGTTGGGAATTTGGGATAAAACAAATAACAGGGAAGTTTTGAATGCAGCCGGGGGCGATCGACTGGAAGCATTTCAAGATAGCGGTCAATATTGGGATGCGTGGAATATCGATCCGAACTATCAAAAACATCAATTACCCGAACCGCAACTCAAAAACATTTATTGGGTAGAGCGCGGCACAGTGCGGCAGATTTTGCGAGTCATCAAGCAAATCGGCAAATCTGAGTTTCAGCAAGACTATATAGTAGAAGTAGGTTCGCCATTGCTGAAAATTAAAACAGTTGTAGATTGGCAAGAACAGCACGTTTTAGTCAAAACAGCCTTCGGATTCACTGTCGCAGCCGAATTTGCAACTTGCGAAATTCCCTGCGGGGCGATCGAGCGTCCGACTAGACCGCAAACAGCAGCAGAAAAAGCTAAATGGGAAGTGCCGATTTTACGCTGGGTCGATCTGAGCGATGGCGGTTTTGGAGTGAGTTTGCTCAACGATTGCAAATACGGTTGCGACATCCAACCAGATCGATTAAGGCTGACATTACTTAGAGGTTCTACCTGGCCAGATCCAGAGGCCGATCGAGGCATTCATGAATTTACTTATGCGGTTTATCCCCATGCGGGAAATTGGCAACAGGCCGATACAGTGCGACGCGGTTATGAATTTAATGTACCGTTGCTGGTCAAAATGCTGCCACTACCTGAAGCAGAGGGCGATCGAAGTTTGCCTGCTGTTGGCAAGTTGTTAGATTTGTCGGCTGCAAATTTAGTGTTGATGGCTTTCAAACAATCGGAAGATAATCCCGATCGGTGGATTTTGCGCTGTTACGAATCCCAGGGCAAACCAGCCATGCTGGAATTGAGTGGCGATTTGGGATTGGAGATTGTGGAACCAGTCGATTTGTTAGAAAGACCGACAAGTTCGATCGCAAAACTTCCCCAACAACGCAATTTTCCGATCGCACCTTGGAAAATAGCTAGTTTTTTGGTAATGGGTAATGGGTAATTTTAGATTTTAGATTTTAGATTTTAGATTGAATGATTAAAGAATCGATCGAAAGCTTATTTATGTCAATACTGATGTGGCGGTTGCTGCTATAAGATTGTCTCTTCGCTCCGTTGTTCTCATCAGTTAGAAATAAAATCTGATGAAAGTTGAATTAAGGAACCTTAAGTTTT
>JBOFTL010000238.1:0-5438 GCA_051652045.1 Microcoleus sp.
GTGGCGATCGCGATTTCGGCCAGATATTGAGCGGCTGCGAGTTTACCGAGGTTTTTGCTCAAGCCAGCATGGGAGTGTACGGTTTCGGCTTGAGTGATTTTATCGAGCGATCGACCTTGGGCAATCAGCAGTTCGTTGACGACAAATAATTCACTTCTGCCGCCCAATTTCGATCGCTGTTTGCGAACTCCCGGTGCTACCGCTCGAATCAAGCCGAATTCCCGCGTCAAAACAGTCAGCACTCGATCGGCCTCCCCCATGGGCATACTTTTGAGATTAATTCCTGTAGCTTTGTAAGTTCTCATCATCTGATGATAGTTGATAGTTGATAGTTGAGAGCGGAGAATCGCTCAATTGACAGTTGAGAGTCTATCGATTGAGAGTTGAGAGTTGACCAATTACTAACTATCAACTATCAACTATCAACTCTCAACTCTCAAATTATTGCGATCGCGAATTAAATCCGGCCCGCGAGAAGTTCCCAACCGAGTCGCACCGGCCACAATTAAATCTAAAGCTTGTTCCCAAGTGCGAATCCCTCCCGCAGCCTTAATTCCCACCCGTCCTTTCGTAATTTCTGCGAACAACCGCACGTCCGCAATTGTCGCCGCACCGTAAAAACCCGTGTTGGTTTTCAAATAAGCCGCGCCCGCTTCCATGCAAATTTCGGCCGCTAATTTTTTTTCCCCATCAGATAGCAGCGAAGTTTCGATAATTGCTTTCACCGTTTTGCCTGTTTCTTCGCAAATTTCCGCGATTTCTCGGTGGAAATCGTCGATTTTTCCCGATCGCAAAAATCCCAAGTTAACTACTACATCTAATTCTACTGCTCCGCTATCAGCAGCTTCCAGGGCTTCGTAGAGTTTGACCGCCGGTGCTGTCGCGCCGCTGGGAAAGCCGATTACCGTAGAGACTTTCGGCTTTTTTCCGTGCAGGATATCGGCCGCAGTGCGCACCCAAGCCGGATAGATGCAGACTGCTGCAAATCCAAATCTCTCCGCTTCCTGACAGCAGTTTTCGATCTGTTGTGCCGTAGCGGTGGGGTCCAGTAAAGCGTGGTCGATAAAAGGAGCAATATCTATATCCGGCCGATCGGCAGCCATTGCAGTTTTTTCTCCGAAGTAACGACTTTAATTATCTATCAAATTGGGAAATCAAGGAAGAGGGAAGAAGGAAGAAGGAAGAAGGAAGAGGGAAGAAGGAAGAAGTAAGAGGGAAGAAGTAAGAGGGAAGAAGGAAGAAGGAAGAAGGAAAAGAGGAGAAGGAAGAGGGAAGAAAAACTATCAATATCAACCAATATCAACTGTCAATGCTTCGATTAGCTAGCGCGACCTCTGTCAACTGTCAACTGTCAACTGTCAACTGTAAAAAAGATCTGCCTTGAGATAGATTCTTTCTCTATCTTTCGGTATACTTAGCTAAACAGAGTTGAAGTTGCGCCTGCTTCTCTCAGGCTAGGGTAGAGGTTGCTTGCAGGTAGAGATTTTACTCTGAGTTCTGCTTTAAACAACAAAGTCCGTACTAGCATGAATCATTCAGAACTCGAACAAGAAATTGGCAAGATGGCTGCAGCGATGATGACTCGCAACAGCTCGATTGGCAAAGATTTAATTGCAGCTCTCAGAGAGCGAATGTCAGTGGAAAGCATCGCTGCTGTAACGATCGTCAGCATCGAGCGTTTGATTTGGCATGACTGCGAGTCTGCAATCTGGAGCTTGAATTATTTGATTCCTGCTGACGTAATGGAAGAAATTCGCAGAATTACTTCGCTAGTGGTGTGCAAGCGGTTGATGGGCAAAGGTTTTGTACTCGGCAAAGATTTTAGCATCGATTCTGGAGGCCGGCTGCTGTTGAGCGATCGGACTAAAAATGTTGTGCTTGTTGGTTGAATATTCTCAGGTGCGTGGCTATTTTGGATTTGAGATTTTGGATTTGAGATTTTAGATTTTAGATTGAAAAATCGCAAATCGTAAATCGCCAACTGACGCGACGCACCACACAACATCAATAGCTTGACAAGTCTGTAAATTTTGTTACTCAAACCCAAAATTGTTGAGGTCGTAAAGTGTAGTTTTCACGGTCGATCGCCCGGTATCAAAATTTTCAGGTTTTCCGTGTAATTACAATTTAACTGCTAGCATTTTTTCAGGTAAAATCATACCTAAGATAGATGCAAAATAAAGTTTTTATGAATTTAATCCAAAACTTGGAAGCGGCTTGGCATTACCATCAAGGCTCGCGCCAGCTAGAAGCTAAAGATAACGAAGGCGCTCTGGAAAGCTTTGACAGAGCTCTCCAAATGCAGTCAGATCACTACAAGGCTTGGTTTGGGCGGGGCATGGCTTTGGGGAACCTAGAGCGGCATCAGGAGGCGCTGGCTCGCTTCGATCGAGCTTTGGCGGTGCAGCCGAATGCGAGTTTTGGCTGGCACAATCGCGCTATTGCTTTAGGAAAGTTGGGCCGCCACTTGGATGCTCTCAATAGTTTTGACAGAGCTCTGGAGTTCAATCCTTGCTCGGCGAGTATTTGGCACAATAGAGGGCTGACGCTGATCGATATGCAGCGTTACGATAAGGCGATCGCAAGTTTCGATCGCTCTTTAAGTTTGTATCCGGGGGCTCCTTGGGCTTGGTACAACCGGGGTACGGCTTTGTTGGAACTCAAGCTTTACTATCAAGCGCTCAACAGTTTCGATCGAGCTCTGGAGTTCGATCCCGACGGTGCGAAAATTTGGTACAACCGGGGGCTGGCGACAAGTTCGATGGGGCTTTACAAACAAGCTGTTGCTAGCTTCAAACGCTCTCACGCCCTGAAACCAAACTGCGACAAAGCGGCTCACGAGTTGAGGGTGGCTGTGGGAAAATTGACTAATTTAAATTCCGCGAATCAGAAGTTCACCCCAACTGTCGATCGCAAGTCTCAGGATTATTTAATTTGGTACAATCGGGGCGTAAAATTGGGAGAACAAGGCTGCTACCCGGAAGCGATCGCTTGCTACGATGTAACACTGGAAATTCATCCTACTTTTGCTACTGCTTTTTACAATAAAGCTTGCTGTTATGCCCTGCTCGGTTTGGGAGATTTGGCACTTGATTCTTTGGAGCAAGCTGTAAAGTTGTCTCCTCATTTTTATCAGGAGTTAGCTTTAGCGGATGCTGATTTTTTGGCTCTTAGAAAACACGAGCGTTTTGCAGAGATAGTCCAAGGTTAAATTGAGAAAGATCGAGCGATCGATTGGTTTGTATTAAACCTTCGATCGCTCAGGCAACTCTATATAAGCTGTAGTAAAAAAATAAGCTCAAAAAAAATGGCAGTTCCTTGCAAATGAAATTAAGATTGTTTTTCTATCTCTGATTTCATGCGTTCCAGCGTCGCATTCATTTGATCGAACATTTGCTGGGGCGTGATGCCAAATTGGTTGAGTTGCGTTTTCAACTGTTCGACAGTCATCTGGGCCATGAAGTCCTCAGACAACTCAAAACGCTTCATAAAAATGCGGTAGCGATCCATCATCGATTCCATCTGCGCGATGAACATTTTCTTTCCTTCGCGATCGAACTTGCCGTAGCTGCTACCGAGTTTGATGAGAGATTGATAGTCTTCAAACAACTGTTTAGCTTCTTGTTGAACGATTTCTGAATCAAAAAATCCCATTGCTTTCCTAACTCTTTGCTAATTTTTTAATATGCAGCTAATTTTCATCTAGGCGGGAAATCCCGCTGCTTTTACTACTATATTATCAGTTGGAGACGCAAGTCCCTATCCCTTCAGACCGAAGAATCAGTAGCAATCCCCGTACAGATTTTAGCAAGATATCCGCTCGCTGTCTGTAGAGTGCGTCTTTTTAGGAAATATGACAAAATTGACATCCTCCCCGCCGTAGAACGGCGAGGATTCCTAAGACTCACGACTTACTCGTACTAGATTCGTGAATCGCAACTTCCTTAAACCGGCCCGATCCGTTGTAGGGGCCAAAACCGGAATGCGGCGCGGCCGATAATGTTTTGCTTTGGTAAAAATCCCCACCTGCTGGAATCATTGCTGTTGTTGCGGTTGTCTCCCATGACAAAGTATCGATCTTCTGGAACTAGCTGGGGTCCCCAGCGATAGTTAGGCGGCTGAGCAATGTAATTTTCCGCGATCGGTTTATTGTTGAGGTAAACTAAACCTTGTTTGACGGCAACAGTTTGACCGGGCAAGCCGATTACCCGTTTGATAAATGCTTGGTCTTTGGTAAAACCTTGTTCTTGCAAGCTGTCAGGGGGAACAAATACTACAATGTCGCCGGTGGCGGGAGGCTGGATATAGTAGGATATTTTTTCAACCACGACGCGATCGCCCACGTGCAAAGTCGGTATCATTGAATCGGAAGGTATGTAGCGCGGTTCTGCCACGAACGATCGAATTAATATTGCTAAACCCAAGGCAATAATTACGATTTGCAGATTTTCTCGCTGTGATTTCCATGCTTTTTGCCACCAAGGTTCCGGCAGGTTTTCTGCTGTTTTTGCACTCAAATTTTCGTTCTCAGATGTCATTTATTCCTCCACTCTAAGTAATCAACTTTTCTGTTCTGCGGCGCTATCCGTGCAACAGAGGTCTTAAATGTGAATTTCTGCGGTTCCTTGAAAAAAATAGTTCCCCAACAAACAATAACATTATACTACTCCGAAAAATCCATGCAGAGCTAGGCAATGTTAGTTAGAGTGGATTTGCCAGTAGATAGCGAGTTCTGATGTCGATCGCATGGCTAAATTTTCGGAATTTACATATCAGTAAGTGTAGTCGGTAGATAAGCCTGAATATCACAGGCAGTTCAATTTATACCAATTTTAAAAAAGAATGCAACAGTGTTCTTGTTCCCCCCCTTTATAAGGGGGGGTTAGGGGGGGTCAAAGATTGTAGCAGACTTTTAGAGAACTGGTATTATTTGATGTGAAATTTCGTCATGCCGATCGAGTTGCTGTCAGTAAAATATATCTCAAGATTTTCAACGATTTGTGCTGTGACGATCGCCCTGATTCTCGGAGCGGGAAATCCAGCAAAAGCTGAATCGCGGGAGCAAGCTGTGGATAAATTGACCGATTACTTGTTTTACAGAGTTAACCCGGAACTTAACAATCGGAAACTGCAACCGGGCGATCGAGAATATATCCGTCAATGGCAAAAATTGCGCGAAGCGATCGATCCGCGAGTGAAGTCGATACATGAAGTATGCTTTAGCTAAACAGACGGGAATCCCCACACTATACCGCCTCGGTTAGTGTGGGATGAGAGTCGCGTGAGGCTGTGATTCCAACCGTAAGCAATCTAATAATTGTAGATTTAAGCAGGGGACGGGTGGATGAGGATCCGAACAAACTCTTGATTCAATAAATTAATAAATAGTTAATCAACTTGCTAGGTGGGTGTGATAAAATAACGCTCACCTTGCATCG
>JBOFTL010000239.1:0-3370 GCA_051652045.1 Microcoleus sp.
TTCTGGAATAAATTGTGCCTGTCTCCCGTGCGAGACGACAGCGGTAATTTAACTTACTTTATCGGCATTCAATCAGACCTTTCCGAACGCCTGGAAGTCCAGGAGGCTTTGCAGCAAGCTAACGATAGACTGCAAACTATTTTAGAAGCAGTGCCGGGTATTGTATCTTGGATCGGTTCGGATTTGCGCTATTTAGGTGTCAACGAGCATCTGGCAAAACTCCACGGTTTGTCTCCGTCGGCGTTTATAGGTCAAGATATCGGATTTCTCGGTGCGAGCTCGGATTTTTACTCTTTTATGCAGGAGTTTTTTGCCGGCGACGCTACTGAGGCGGTTAAAGAACTCAGCGCTAAAATCAAAACTGCAGAAGGTCTGTCTGCTGGACATTATTTGATTGTGGCTCAAAAGTATGCCGGCGGCAAAGCAGCCTGCTTGGTGGGAGTTGATATCACCGAACGCAAGCGGGCAGAAGAAGCTCTGATATTGACTCGCAAAGCGGTAGAAAGTTCGAGTGATGCGATCGGGATCGCTGAAGTTTCCGGGCGTCACATCTATCAAAATCAAGCTTTTTCTCAGCTATTTGAATGTCCCACAATAGCTGAATTTAAGCAGGCGGGAGGCATACCGGCAATCTTTGACGATCCTGCAGTTGCAGCAGAGGTAATCGAAACGATCGCCAGCGGTGATTCTTGGTGTGGTGAGATTACTAAGTGTACTAAAAGCGGTCGGGTTTTGCAGGTGCTGCTGCGGGCCGATGCGATTAAAGACCATACCGGGCAAATTGTCGGTTTAATCTACATGAGTACCGATATTACCGATCGCAAGCGCACCGAACAAGAACTCCGGCTGAGTGAGAAGCGCTTTCGATCGCTGATTGAAAATGGTAGGGATATTATTGTAATTCTCGACGAGAAAGGTTTCTGCCGCTATGTCTCTCCTTCCCAAGAGCGGATCTTGGGCTACCCGACGGAGGAAGTTCTCGGCCGATCTGTATTAGACTTGATTCATCCCGATGAACTACCGATGGTGAGTCAAGTGTTCAAAGGCGCGATCGAAATGCCGAGAGTTAGCTTGGGATTAGCTGAATATCGAGTGCGCCACAAGGAAGGTTTTTGGTGCGTTTTGGAAGCGGTGGCGACGAATTTGCTCGACGAACCTTCGGTACGGGGAATTGTAGTCAACTGTCACGATGTTACCGAACGCAAGATTGCTGAAGATCAATTGTTGCACGATGCTTTGCACGATGCCTTGACAGAATTGCCGAATCGTGGGTTGCTGACGGACAGGTTAGGTCAAGCTTTTGCGCGGGTGAAACGGCATCCTAACTATCAGTTTGCGGTGCTGTTTTTGGATTTGGACAGGTTTAAAGTAATTAATGATTCTCAGGGACACCGCACGGGCGATCGACTTTTGGTTGCTGTCGCCCGCCGCCTCTTGACTTGTTTGCGCCCTGGGGATACGGTGGCGCGCTTGGGAGGCGATGAATTTGTAATTTTGTTGGAAGAAATTCAAGGAGTTGATGAGGCAATCGCCCAAGCAAAGGAAATTCAACGGGCGATCGAACGACCGCTGCATTTGGAGGGTAATAAACTTTCAATTACTGCTAGTATCGGCATTGCTTTGAGTACCGGCGAATATCAATGGCCGGGAGATATTTTGCGCGATGCTGATATAGCTATGTATCGGGCGAAAGCTTTGGGTAAAGCCCGCTATGAAGTGTTTACCAGCGCGATGCACGCGCGCGCCGTCGCTTTGATGCACTTGGAACATGATTTACGACTGTCTGTGGAACAGTTGAATTTGAAATATTCGCGCCGGGATTTGGGATTTGCTTCTAATTTGGAAACGGCGACACTGTATGAAATCGATCGCAAGTTAGAGCGTCCGAAAGCATCAATTACTGCTCCCAAATTGGAATGTCCTTTTACAGTTTATTACCAGCCGATCGTGTCTTTACAAAGCGGTTTGCTAGTAGGATTTGAGGCTTTGGTGCGCTGGCTGCACCCGGAACGCGGTTTGGTTTCTCCGATGGAATTTATTTCGATGGCGGAGGAAACTGGATTAATTATGCCTTTGGGTTTGTGGGTACTCAAGGAAAGCTGCCAGCAAATAATTAAATGGCAAAGTTTGAAATTACCTGCTGCTGGTTCGCATTTGACTGTAGCTGTAAATCTTTCCGGCAGGCAGTTTTCCGAACCGGATTCGATCGACCAAATCGAGCGAGTTTTGCAAGAGACGGGAGTGGATGCTCGCTGTTTGAAATTGGAGATTACTGAAACTGTGGTAATGGAAGATGGGGAAGCGGCAGTTGCGATGCTTTCGCAGTTAAAAGATTTGGGAATTGAACTCTGTATTGATGATTTTGGAACTGGTTATTCTTCATTGAGTTATTTGCACCGATTTCCGATCGATACTTTGAAAGTCGATCGCTCTTTTGTCAGCCGGATCGGAGAAACTGGAGAGAATTCGGAAATCGTGCGGGCGATCGTGATGTTGGCTCGCAGCTTGCGGATGGAGGTCGTTGCAGAAGGTGTCGAAACCGCCTCTCAATTGGCTCAACTACGGGCGATCGGCTGCGAGTACGGTCAGGGATATTACTTCTCTAAACCTCTGGATAAAGAGGCTGCTACAGTTTTGTTAAGTGAGGGGCGACAATGGTGAAATTGAAGGCAGAAGGCAGAGGGAAGAGGGAAGAGGGAAGAGGGAAGAGGGAAGAGGGAAGAAGGAGTTACCTGTTGCCTGTTGCCTGTTGCCTGTTGCCTTGAAGGAACAAGGAAGGGGGAGTCGGGAAGCTGTTGTAAAATTAACTGAAAACCTTTACAAATGGAGTGCATATGCAGACAAAAAAATTGGGAAATACCGATATTACCATCAGCGCGATCGGGCTGGGAGGAATGCCGATGTCTCTAAGCGGCAGACCGCCGGAATCGCAGTCGATCGCGGTAATTCACCGAGCTCTAGATTTGGGCGTTAAGCTAATTGATACGGCAGATTCCTACTGTCAAGATGAGTCAGACAAACACCACAACGAACGGTTAATTGCTCAAGCTTTATCGCAGTACGGCGGCGATATCAGTGGCGTAATTGTTGCTACAAAAGGCGGTTTAATGCGCCCTCAAGGTTCGTGGACTCGCAACGGCAGTCCCCACCATTTGCGCAAGACAATTCGCGAAAGTTTTGAAGCTTTGGGAGGTGAAAAACCGATCGACCTTTGGCAATATCATGCACCAGATACCGATTATTCGATCGCCGAATCTCTGGCACCTGCAAAAGAAGCGATAGCAGCAGGTATGATTCGCTATGTAGGCGTTTCTAACTTTTCCGTAGAACAGATTAAACGCGCCCGCGATACAGTAGAAATTGTCTCGGT
>JBOFTL010000240.1:0-3636 GCA_051652045.1 Microcoleus sp.
TGAGTCGTCATGGGTTTTGGCTCCTTTGTGTTTAACCTTCGATACTATCTATCTTAGGTGATAACGATAAGCGTGTCAAGCACTTTTTCAAATTAATTTTCTGGGTTCGCTTTCTTCTTTTTCCGGCAACGCTTCAATCGTTCGTATCCAGTCTGAGCTTTTGGGCCATACTTTGGCAAACTCCCCTGGATTCCACTGCCGTCTGTTTGCGTGTAGCCACAGCCCCGACAGCGGTATCTTTGGCTCCCCGACCTGTTGAACCCGTTCTTATTCAGCTTCACTTTCGGTGTGCAGGTTGGGCAAAAGTGTTCCATAATAGTGACTCCTGTTTGTGTAACCTTCGATAAGTGACGCTTCAGGGGCAAGGCCCGATCGTTCTGATTAGCGATCGGGCTTTGTTGTGGGTTAGGCCGCAGTTTTGCCAGGAAGATTGTCCAGAGACTCGTCTATCACTTCCTTGATGTGACCCGCCAATCGATCAAACTCTCGATCTGCTTGTCCAGCAGCATTCAGAGCAACCATCGCGGCACGTTTTAGTATTTTGTTAACAGTTGCTTCTGTTGTTTTTGCTGTAACACGAAAGTTTATGCTGCTGCTGAACTCGGATTGAAACTCACCACAAATAAAAGTGTCAACCAAAAATTCGACAATACTGCCTTCGATTTGATACTCCGATTTATATGCCTTGATTTGCGGCAATACTTCGATTTCATGCAATTCTTTTTCCCAGTTATGCCAGCAAATACTTTCTAACATTTCATGAGGGGAATCTGTATCAATATAGGACGATGCCATTATTTCAACTTTTCTCCCAGATAACTGGATATTGATTGTCGCCTCTGTTTTTTTGAAGGACAGCCAGCCAGTATCAAGCTCTAATGTCGGATTTTTAAGACATCGTTCTACAGCTAATGACAACTTCTCAACAAAGTCAGAGTAAAATCCCTCATCTAATGCGTAGCTACCGCAATCGCCATGATATGAAAATTCAGTTGCAGTAAGATCTGACTGCCGTTTATTGCAAGTCATTTCAAAGCGGTAAACAATGCTCCGATCTGCTTTTTTGACTTTTTTCAGTGGAAGATTTTGCTGCTTTTCAATATCTGCTAAAGTCCAGGCTTTTAGATCATCATTGTCCCCACCGATTACCCAATCTGCCCCAACTTTTGCTAGCGCTAGGGATTGGATAATATTTTGGGCGTAGACATCTGTTTCCTCATTAAGATCAATTTTGTCTAGCCCAAACCAAACATCATTAACGATCATTGGGTAGTGATCTCCGGAAATTGAAAACTGAACTTTGCGCGTAACCTGGTTAGTTTTTCTCATTAGACTTACCTTGAGTATTTTGGCTGAAAGGGTTTAAGCAGCAAGATCCAAATTTACAAATTGAACATCATCCGAATATTCGTCGAGAGACTTCAAACGAGTCTTCAGCGCTGACTGCGTTTTGTATTGCTTGACATATTTATCGCTGGTAGACCAGCTATTCCCGCACCAGTAGTAGATACCCCCATTCTCAACCAAAGCCTCTCGCTCGAAACGAGATCCGATCGTTAGCAAAGATTGACGACCAGTTTCTGCAAGAATTTGAGCGGCCCTTGTATCTTTTGCGTCCATGCGGTCATAGTCTGTTTTGTTTGCTTTTCTTGTGGCGATAATCATTTTTGTCTGCTGATCCTTTGTTTGTGTTTCAACCTTCGATACTATCTATCTTAGTTGATAACGATGAGCGTGTCAAGCACTTTTTCTAAACGATCGGGCTTTGTTGTTAGCTTTTTTTGACGATTCGCCAGGAATGAGATCGCATCCTTTTGACTGTCGAATGTGGGATCGTCTGGGTGCATCGATACAATCCAGCGATCGTTGAGTTTAGCCACCATCCCGATGCGTGAGCAGTCGCAATACACTAGGCTTCGATCTGTGTACGATCGAGGTTCTTTCGGTTGGCATGGTTGCAGATTGATCATGATTTGTTTGTAGTTTTGAGTGTTGAGCGAGGCCCGATCGTTCTGATTAGCGATCGGACTTTGTTGTAGGTTAGAGTTCGCTCCCAGGCTGAAAGCCAATAATCGGGAAAGGCTTTTCGGTCTTATGCATAGTTACAGTGGTTCGTCCGTCAAACTTTTTAATTGTGTACACAGTCCCATCAATTTCAACTCGCCAGTTTTCTTTTACGCCTTGTCTAATCCCACCATTGGCTTCAAAGTACGCTATCACGAATTCATTAGAGTGGGGTTGGGTGGGTACTTCTTCATTTTCTTTCACAACAGGCTTTGCGCCTAGCCAGCGATATTCGCCGATCGGCATACTCGTGTGTTCCTCTACCTGAATCCCCTCATTCCCAGGTCGCTTGCTTAAACTATCTTTCTTCCGCGCAACATCGCTGTAGGAAGTTGAAATGTAGTCTTTGTATGTGTAAAACATCGACTCGCTCCTTTGTTTTGTGTTTAACCTTCGATACTATCTATCTTAGGTGATAACGATGAGCGTGTCAAGTGCTTTTTCAAAATAAGTCCGATCGCGCTCCCAAAAGCTCCTCACCCGCCAAGCCCGATCGCGGCTAGTAGGGCAATTCGAGGATTCGTTCCTTTAGTCTAGTCTGCCGTTTGTTGTTACCTTGCACCCGCACGGCCTGTTGAATGGCCTCACGTTCACCTACCACAATCAACAACGCTTTGGCGCGAGTTACAGCGGTGTACAGCAGATTCCGTTGCAGCATCATGTAATGGCTCATTGTGGCTGGGATGATCACCACTGGAAACTCAGAACCTTGGGATTTATGCACAGAGATAGAATAAGCTAGCTGCAATTCTTCAAGGCTGTCCCCCGGATAATTTACCATCTTTGCTTGGTCTGCAAAGAATTCAATCTCCATAATTTTGTCGGTTTGGTTCGCAGATCGCACCGTCCCAATGTCACCATTGAAGATCGTCAGGCCGTAATCGTTCTTGCATTGGATTACCCGATCGCTAATCCTGAAGCGGCCAAAAGCCTTGTTATTGGATCTTGCTGGATTCCAGACGGCTTGAACCATTTCGTTTAAGGCGATGTTGCCAACGTCGGTCTTATGCTGCGGGGATAGCAGTTGGATGTCTTCTCGTTTATAGCCTCGCAACGGCAAGATTGACTTGACGAGTTTTTCGATGGTCTTACCAATCTGCGATCGCTGGCATGGAATCCACAATGCATCAGACGGCCAGTCGATATCATCTAATGTGATGGCATCGAAGCTGGGGAATTGCCCTTCATTGATTTGATGGGAGCAGGTTGTAATCTTCGATCGTTCACTTTGGCGGAATACTTGGGTTAGATGTGTGACCGGGCAGATGTCAGCCGCAATCATATCTCGCAGGACGTTCCCGGCACCGACGCTAGGAAGCTGGTTGATGTCACCCACAATCAGAATTGAGGCATGGGGAGGGATAGCCGCAAATAATGCAGCCGCTAACTGAACATCCATCATGGACGCTTCATCAATCAACACCGCGTCATACCCGATCGGGCAGTTTTCGTTATGAGCAAAACCATCACCCGACCAACTCAATAGTCGATGGATGGTAGAGCAATTTGGCAACCCAGTTAATTCTTTGATGCGTTGAGCGGCCCGTCCGGTTGGGGCGCATCCAACAATTC
>JBOFTL010000241.1:0-4672 GCA_051652045.1 Microcoleus sp.
GTTGGTGTTGGTGCAGGAGTTGGAGTTGGAGTAGGAATTGGAGTTGGAGTTGGAGTTGGAATTGGAGTTGGAATTGGAGTTGGAGTTGGTGTTGGAATTGGAGTTGGAGTTGGAGTTGGTGTTGGTGCTGGAGTTGGTGTTGGTAAGGGAGTATTATCGCCGAAAGGATTGTCAGTCGATGAATCTACAAAGAAATTGCTCTCGGAAAGTGTACTGCTATTAATTCCTTTGATTACCGCCAAAAACTCATTAGTATTTTTATCTTGAACGATCGCATCTCCAGCACGATCGCCACTTCCTTGAAAAATATTTAAATCGCCAAAAGTCAAACCGTTAATTAAACCCAGAAAATCCTCACCTTGGGTAAAATCATCAATGATATCCGCACCAGCAATACTAACTCCGCCAGTACCTTTGCCGATCGCAAATAAATCGCGCCCGCCCCCTCCAGTAAGAGTATCCGCACCGATATCGCCAAACAATCTGTCATCTCCCAAATCTCCAAACAGCAAATCATCCTCTTTGCCGCCGCGCACAAAATCATCATCTTTGCCGCCAAAAACCGTATCGTTATCGCGATCGCCCAATACAGTATCTTGCCCGACATCTCCCCGCACTAAATCCCTGTCTTTTCCCCCTCGAACAAAATCATTATTCTTGCCTCCATAAAGACTGTCAGCACCAGTATTTCCGTACAGCGAATCGTCACCAGTATTGCCGAACAGTCGATCGTCATTTTCATTGCCAAAAATCGCATCGTTACCGCTATTCCCTAATAAAGTATCGCCGCCTTCCCTGGCAACAATCAGATCGTTGTTAGGGGTAGCATCGAGAAAATCGGAATTTTCGGTTAAATAAAAAGTGGTATCAAAACCCGGATTAATGCTGCGTCTTTCGCCAATACCGACTTGCAAAAAATGTTCCTTACCCGACGGGAAAGCGCCGCTAGCAACTGCCAATCTTGCATCAGGATATTTAATCAAATAATCCTGTTCGTTAAAAAAAGAACCCAGTAAATCTAAATTTGCCGAAGTCATTGACAGTTCGCTCTCGATATCTTAAATACACAAATCTTCACAACCAATTTTCGGGCGATCGGCAAACATTCCGGAAAATAGAGCAATAATTTAGCAGTTAAAGCAGAGGTGAAAAATTATATTTTTCAAGCTGACAACTTACGAAAAATTACTTAAATTGCTCATGATTGAGCTATAATTAATCAGTAATAACTCAGGATGTTAGCTTGCCGTCACACCCAGATTCCGGCAGGGGTTTAAACCCCTGGCTCATAGCTAAAGTCATCAGGAGTGAAAACCGAGAGGGAGAGGGGGGGAGGGGGAGAAAGGGTTTCTGTGATTCATAACGGGTGCCGCGCGCCCGTGGGATGCTCTAAAAGAGGACTGAAGAACTTTTTACGGAAGTTTCGCATTTATTACAAGTCTCATAATTATTCACAGTCCTAAACGCAAGGAATACGATGTTTGGAATGGATAAGGTTTAAGTCCCTCTCCCCTCTTCCTTCTTCCTTCTTCCTTCTTCCTTCTTCCTTCTTCCTTCTTCCTTCTTCCTTCTTCCTTCTTCCTTCTTCCTTCTCTCGAAACTTCCCAATGCCGAAATCGTCAAAATAACCAGCAGCTACCGCAACTGCAGCCCAACAGGCGGTGAAATCGGTAGTTGTCTTGCTAGGATAATTTGTTGACGCTCTCGCACAGGTCGATCGGCCCGTGCGGGAGCTTTCACGGCCGTCAAGATAAAATACTTAACCGATAAACTACTTTTGTTGTGTACCTAACCTAAGTCGATCGCCCTCCCACGCCCCCTCCGGCGTCCTTGACTAATTTTCAACGGGCAGGTTTTGCCCTTGTGCAATTTCACCAATTTCGAGGCTCCAAACATATGATGCCCTCCGCTAAACTACTGAATTCGCGACTATTCAAAGGATTGTCGGTACTATTGCCCCTAGCTGTAGCCGGCGCGATTGCCTCTCCTACCTACCCGCAAGCCAATCAGCCCCGCACCCTCAGTGTGCGATCGGACATTCAAGAAGCCGACTCCAAAACAGGTATCGTTACCGCCCGCGGCAACGTCCAAATCAACTACCCAGCCCGCCAAATCCAGGCCACCGCAGCCCAAGCTCAATACTTCAGTCGCGAACGCCGGATCATCCTCAGCGGTGACGTTTACGTATTGCAGCAAGGCAACAGCCTGCGCGGCGAAACCGTGACATACCTGATCGACGAAGGGCGGTTTATTGCACTGCCAGAGAACCCAGGACAAGTAGAGTCCGTCTACCTGGTAGCTCCCGAACAAGACGCAGCAGCCCAAAACTCTCTCAAACCCCAACCTCCCGCTGCCCCCCAATAAAAGCAGCTTGCAGCGAAATTTCGCGTCAGCCAAAACATCATCCTAAAGATAGATGCGAAATTTCGTCTTTTTTAAACTTTTTTCAAATAAAGATAACTAAACCCTTCTTCCTTCTTTTTCCTTTTTTTCCTTCTTCCCTCTTGCCTCTTGCCTCTTCCTTCTTACCTCTTCCTTTCTGAGAAACCATGACACACACTCAATAATTAATCCGCTACATCCACTGCAACATCCGCTACCACTTCTTCCAAACTATCGAATGAAAATTGTCCTCGAAAATATTCACAAATCCTACGGTAAGCGCAATGTAGTCAGTCGCGTCAACCTTTCCGTAGAACAAGGAGAAATCGTCGGATTACTCGGGCCCAATGGTGCCGGCAAAACCACAACATTTTACATCGCCACCGGATTAGAAAAGCCCGATCGAGGAACTGTTTGGCTGAACGATCTAGACATTACCAAATTGCCAATGCACCAGCGAGCGCATTTAGGCATCGGATATCTCGCTCAAGAAGCCAGCATATTCCGCAACATGACAGTGCGCGATAACATATTGCTCGTGCTAGAACAAACTCAAGTACCGCGTTGGGAATGGCGCGATCGAGTTGATTTTCTGCTGCAAGAATTTCGCTTAGAAAAAATAGCATCAAGTCTGGGAATTCAAATTTCTGGAGGAGAAAGGCGGCGGACAGAATTAGCCAGGGCCTTAGCTGCGGGGCGAGACGGACCGATGTTCTTATTTTTAGACGAACCTTTTGCCGGAGTAGATCCGATCGCCGTAGATGAAATTCAAACCATTATAGCCAAACTGCGCGATCGCAAAATCGGCATTTTAATCACCGATCACAACGTCCGAGAAACCCTCGAAATTACCGATCGAGCCTACATCATGCGCGACGGTCAAATATTAGCATCCGGAGCGGAAGAAGAACTTTACAGTAACCCTTTAGTGCGACAATATTACTTGGGCGATAGCTTTGTAAGATAGTAAAAAGTCATCAGTTATTAGTCATTAGTAAAAAATCAAGGAGGAAGATTGTGTACAGATGAATCGATCGAATTTTCTGTAGGGGCGGGTTCGCCAACATTTCTCAAATCGACGATAAATCCTGTAAACCCGCCCCGGCTTTTGCAATAATGCCAAAAATTATCCGAGAACAAATCGATCGAATTTCCTGCATAATCGCGTTTACCAACATCTTTAAAATCGACGATCGATCCTGTCAACCCACCGCAATATACATTCTCTGTCAATCAAAGTTGATGAAATAAAAACAGCTAATTTAAATCAAAACTTGCATCAAAAAAACGAACAAGCACCAAACTCAAGCATGAAACTAGCAGTATCAAAATCCTTCAATCCCATCCACTGGCTGCCAAAAATTTCAGTAATGGACTGGTACATTACCAAAGAATTAATCGGACCATTTCTCTTTGGTGTCGGACTGTTTACCTCCGTAGCCGTCACAGTTGGAGCATTATTTGAATTAGTTCGCAGAGTAACAGAATCAGGACTTCCCTACGGTGCCGCCCTCGAAATTTTCCTGCTGCAAATTCCCTACTTTGTAGTATTAGCTTTCCCCATGTCCATGCTGCTAGCAGCCATGATGGCCTACAGCAGAATGTCCAGCGATAGCGAACTCATCGCCCTCAGAAGTTGCGGAGTTAGCGTTTACCGACTGATGCTACCCGCAGTAATTATGAGTTTAGTTGTTGCCGGCTTCACCTTCGCATTGCAAGAATTAGTTGTACCCTCCGCCAGCTATAGAGCTACACTAACTTTAGACAGAGCCCTGAAACGAGAAAGACCGCAATTTCAAGATAAAAACATTGTCTACACAGAATTTAGCAAACGGGAAAAAGGCAAAGATGAAACGCTAGCCCGCTTTTTTTATGCCGAAGAATTTGACGGCCAGAAAATGAAAGGCTTAACAATTATAGATCGATCGACTCCCGGACTCGATCAAATCATTTCATCAGAATCTGCTACTTGGAATCCTACTGAAAACACCTGGGATTTTTTCAACGGAACAGCCTACATAGTCTCACCAGACGGCTCCTATCGCAACATCGTTAAGTTTCAACACCAAAAATTGCAACTCCCCCGCACTCCCTTAGATTTAGCTGCCAAAGTGCGGGATTTTAAGGAAATGAACATTGCCCAAGCTGTAGAACGTTTGGAACTGATTAAAAACAGTGGCGACGCACCGCAAATCCGCAAACTCAAGGTGCGAATTCAAGAGAAATATGCATTTCCTTTCGTATGTGTGGTATTTGGTTTAGTAGGAGCAGCCTTGGGAACTAAACCGCG
>JBOFTL010000242.1:0-4491 GCA_051652045.1 Microcoleus sp.
CCAAGGCAAAACAGTTAAAGGAACTTGGCAATTAGAAGTCCAAGATATGGCAGTTCGAGATGAGGGTCAATTAGTCAAATTTGGGATTGAACTATTTTTTGTTTAATCTATGGTTCGTAGTGCGGACTTCAGTCCGCAAAAAAGTTCGTAGTAAGGACTTCAGTCCGCAATTTTAAAGGACTGAAGTCCTTACTACGAACCGTTTTTATGGCGGGCGATCGATATTACGAACCGAAAGGACTGAAGTACTTACTACGAACTTTAAGGACTAAAGTCCTTACTACGAACCTTAAGAACTGAAGTTCTTACTACGAACCGTTTTTATGATTGGCGATCGAGTATGACTGATAAGGCTAAGATTCGCGTAATTGTTTTAGGATTGATTCGATCTGGCGATCGCATTTTCGTTGGCGAATGCGAAGATCCGGTTAAAAAAGATACATTTTACCGGGCTTTGGGCGGCGGCGTAGAATTCGGAGAACGCAGCATCGACGCTTTGCAAAGAGAGTTTCGAGAAGAAATTCAAGCAGAGTTAACAAATATTAAATATCTGGCTTGTTTGGAAAACTTCTTTGTTTACAATGGCAAATCCGGACATGAATTAGTACAACTGTACCAGTGCGATTTTGTTGATAGAAAATTCTATGAATTAGCAAGTTTGGATTTTGCCGATGGAGATGGGGAACATACTGCATTTTGGATGCCGATCGAACGCTTTCGATCGGGTGAATTGCGTTTAGTTCCAGAAGAATTTATCGAATATTGCGAAGGCAGTTGACAGTTGACAATTGACAATTACAGATTATCGATTACCGATTACCAATTACCGATTACTAATTACTCGGTAGCTTTCAGCTAACTGAAAAAGGCTATAATCAATCTCTTTAAGTGCAAATTTTTCATGCGACGAGATTCAATTTTCTACAAACTGTTCGGGCAAGCGCCAACTTTGCTGTTCGATTTACTAGCTACAACTCCAGCAAATGCTGCCAATTATCGCTTTGACTCGGTTGCAGTCAAAGAACCTAAATTTGAAATTGACGGTGTATTTTTGCCCCCGGAATCTGAGGGACCGGGCATCGTCTATTTTTGTGAAGTTCAGTTTCAGAAAGACGAACAACTTTACGAGCGGTTGTTTGGTGAATCGTTTTTATATTTTTACCGCAATCGCAGTCGTTATAGCGATTGGCAAGCTGTAGTGATTTATCCATCACGCAGCGTCGAACAAAGCGATGTTTATCCTTATCGAGCTTTGCTCAATAGCAATCAAGTGCATCGGGTATGCTTGGATGAGTTGGGGGATATTCGCAATTTGCCTTTAGGAATTGCCCTGATGGTGTTGACGGCTGTTGAAGAAGCTCAAGCACCAGACGAAGCAAGGTATTTGCTGGGACGAGTGCAGGAGGAAGTTCCACCAGCAGCAGGTCGTGACATAATAGAATTACTCGCAACTATTATGTCGTACAAATTTACATCGTTGAGTCGAGCCGAGGTGGAGTCGATGTTGGGAATTACATTACAGGAAACGAGATTCTATCAAGAAGCTAAGGCCGAAGGATTGCAGCAAGGACTGCAGCAAGGATTGCAGCAGGGATTGCTGCAAGGAAGGCAGACAGAAGCTTGCGCGCTGATTGTCCGACAATTAACCCGTCGGTTACGACAAGAATTGTCTGAGGAAATGCGCGAGCGACTTGTTAATCTCCCTTTGCTCGTACTCGAAGATTTGAGTGAGGCACTGTTGGATTTTACTACGGGAGAGGATTTACTCGCTTGGCTGGAGGCGCGGCAGTCGGAAAGTCAATAATTTAGCGAAATTGAGCGACGAAATCTTTTGTAGGTGCTGCTAGCTCTATCGCACTCAAAAACTGTCTCTAAACAGTCGATCTAAAATGCCGTAAGGTGCGCAGTGCGCACCCTACAAAGCAGTAATAAAATGCAGTAAGGTGCGCACTGCGCACCCTACAAAGCAGTAATAAAATGCCGTAAGGTGCGCAGTGCGCACCCTACAAATTGATTATCCAACTAATGACTGATAATTAGCGAATATTAGGCAAACTGCCGTCTAAAACATTGTGGAGAAAAGAGTTAATAAAACTGAGGGCGATCGCACCCAGTAAAGCACTCCAAAATCCCCACCGCAACCAAAATCCTTCGACTAGCCAAGCCGCCAACCCAAAGATAGCAGCGTTGATAACAATCGTAAACAAACCAAAAGTTACCCAGACAAACGGCAAACTCAAAAATAAAAATAGCGGTCGCACTAAAGCATTCAGTAAGCCAAAAACTGCTGCAGAAATCATCGCCTTTTTAAAGTTATTAATCTCCACTCCCAGCGGCAATTTGGAAACGATAAAAAAGCTCACAGACATTACCAACCAAGCAACTACCAGCGAAATAATATCTATGCGCATCGGCTTATCTCCTGAAAATACTAAACATTAAATCGGAACAACAGCACATCCCCCTCTTGTACGACATACTCTTTACCTTCACTGCGAACTAAGCCTTTTTCCTTAGCTGAATTCATCCCCCCAGCAGCAACCAAGTCTTGATAAGCCACTGTTTCGGCTCGGATGAAACCCCGTTCAAAATCTGAATGAATTACTCCCGCTGCTTGGGGGGCTAACATCCCCGCATTAATCGTCCAAGCGCGAGTTTCTTTCGGTCCGCTGGTAAAATATGTCCGCAAACCCAATAACTCGTAAGTGGCGCGAATCAGAGATTTTAAGCCACCTTCTTTCACCCCCAGAGATTCTAGGAAATCGGCTCGTTCCTCCTCTGGTAACTCTACTAATTCTGACTCAACTTGGGCCGAAACTATTACAACCTTAGCATTTTCTTTAGCTGCTACTTCCCGCACTTGTTCTACATAGCTGTTTCCTTCAGCCAAATCGTCCTCGGATACATTGGCTGCATAGATAATCGGCTTATTTGTCAGCAATTCCAAGCCTTTAACTAATTCAGCTTCTTCGTCAGTTAAACTGCACTGTCGCGCCGGTTTGCCCGCATTTAAAACTTCGACTAACTTTTCGAGCACTCCTACTTCGATTTGGGCTTCTTTGTTGTTGCGGGCTTGCTTGCGAGTTCGATCGAGCCTGCGTTCGATTTGGGCTAAATCTGCTAAAATTAATTCGAGATTGATGATGTCAATATCTCGCAGCGGATCTACCGAACCGGCCACGTGGATGATATCATCATTTTCAAAACAGCGAACCACATGGGCGATCGCATCCACTTGCCGAATGTGAGACAAAAACTGATTTCCCAATCCTTCTCCCTGACTCGCACCCTTTACCAGACCCGCAATATCCACAAACTCAATCCGTGCGGGAACGATTTGCGCCGAATCAGAAATATCGCTCAACACCTGCAACCTTTCGTCGGGTACTGCTACAACACCGACATTCGGTTCGATCGTGCAGAAGGGAAAATTAGCAGCAGTCGCCTTGGCATTAGCAACCAAAGCATTAAATAAAGTAGATTTGCCCACATTGGGCAGTCCGACAATTCCGGCTCTCAGCATAACTACGTACAAACATTATTACTGTTTAAAAATATCATAAAGAGCCACTGTATAGCATTTCTGGTTTAACGTGAGGTACGCAAGAGAGCGCTTGGTAATCGGTAATTGGTAATTGGTAATTGGCAATTAGTAATTGGCAATTAATAATTGGTAATTGGTAATTGGTAAATCTTGTACCTCACCGGATCGGCAAATACAGCGCTTTTGCTTGGTTTGTTAGGTACGCAGAATTACGTAGCTATTTGTGAAGTTTCTGCAAAACAGTTTTCCGAGTATTTACTATTGTAAAATACACAATTATGCTTAATAAAGTTATAAGTTGATAACGATGATTAAATGGTAAATAAATTATTTCACAACTGTATGATTTTAGCGAGCTTAGCGATCCCAGCCGCCTCGTTAACCGTGCAAAGCACTCAACCTAAAGCGATCGCAGTTACTGCGGTGAATAACAGCGGCAAGGCAATGACGGCAATTTATTTGTCTTCGCCCGAGGAGCAAAGCTGGGGGAAAAATAAGCTAAAAGTACCCACAATTCCAGATCGCACAGCAGCAAATTTTTCTCCCGATTTACGAGAGAGCGAAAGTTCTG
The DNA here is from genome assembly GCA_051652045.1 of Microcoleus sp. Taxonomy (GTDB): domain Bacteria; phylum Cyanobacteriota; class Cyanobacteriia; order Cyanobacteriales; family Microcoleaceae; genus Microcoleus. The sequence continues at coordinate 4,116 of JBOFTL010000242.1, forward strand.
AATTTGACTGCGTTTTTGATGTCCGTGCCGAATATTCGGATGGCAAATCTACGCAATTATACGGAGTAAATCTTTGTCAAAGACCTGCTCTGAATTTTCATTAAAACTAATTGCTGGGTACGGGCGCGATCGATTGGCTTATCAAAAAACTGGGTTGAAAACCCCGTCGTTCTACGACGGCTTTACAAGACTTGACAGGCAGCTTACGATTGAGGTGTTAAACTGCAAACATGACACTCAAAGCCTTCAGCTACCGATTCTACCCGACGCCGGAACAAGAGAGTTTGTTACGACGCACGATAGGTTGCGTTCGTTTAGTCTACAACAAGTTAACAACACGGTTGGTGCGTGAAAACCTCTCCCATCGCTGTGGAAG
>JBOFTL010000243.1:0-4011 GCA_051652045.1 Microcoleus sp.
GCAAATCGCCGCCAACAAAATCCAGCTTATCGCATTCACCCGAAAATCAAACAAAGTCACATCTACAGTATTAAATAGCGTGCAGCTACCAAAAGCTAATAAATAACTGAAAAAAATCAGTCGATCGCCCCCTTCTACCTCTTGACTAATTCCCACATTTGTGCTAGAAAAAGTTAAGTTTTCATCTGCTATTAAATCACCGTTTGCTGTTTTCCGTACAAGCATTCCATCCAGTGCGGTATTGGCAGGTGAAAGTGGCGGCCAATTAATTAACAGCCAAACACCTCTAGCCAAAATCCAACCGACTAAGCCGATAAAAAACAGAGTTGTCGGTATTCCTATTTCAGCAGTTAACATCAGAATCAAACTGTGAGGATGACCCAGCCATTGGTGCATTTGAGCTTCATAAAGTGGTGTAAAATTTCGCAATCCCCAACCAGTCAAAGGACGCTGCTGAGTCATCGACCAAGCAAATTTCCACTGAGTGGTTCTTAAAGTAGCTACAGGGCGATCGGGAAACATCTCATCTGTGAGTCTCGCCCAGAAAAAAGCAGGAATGATTCCCCGTAAATAGTGCCGCAGCGGTTCCGGGCCAAAGGCTGAGAGAAAAACTGCACCTACCGCACTAAAAACTGCGGCTAAGATTTTTTTATAACCTGCATAAAATGCAAAAGCTAAAGTTGCTAAAACTGCTATTCCCCAAGCATTGCGAGAATTAGTAAAAATTAAACATACTGCATTTCCCGCTACTACCAAACTTAAAAATAGCCAGCGGTAATTGGTAATTGGTAATTGGTAATTGATAATCGGTAATTGGTAATTGGTAATTGGTAATGGAGAATCTGTTGTTTTACCACACTCACCCTCTCGGGGCGGGCACGGGGGCACCGCCTCTACAATTCCCCTCTTTCCATGTTCTTCTATGCACAGACCCAAGGCTAAAATAAAAACAATTGTTAGATAGCAAGCTAAGATATTAGCGTACATAAATACCGAAGCCATTCTACCTGGAGGATTGCCTTGAGGTTCGAGTACCCAACCGAAAATAGGCTGCAATTGAACGATGCCATTCCAACCTAAAAATTGCTGTCCCAAACCCAAAATTATGACAGGAATTGAACCGATTACCATCAGCCAAGATAAATGCCGCAATTGAGCTGGAGTTTGAATTAAACGGCTGAAAGTGGCAAATAATAGAAAAAATGGTAAAAAATTACCCAAACCTAAAAGAGCTTCTATTTTGTTGCGCGCAAAAACAGCCGTAATGAGCAACAATGCGGTGAGAATTAGCAATCCTCGATTGATGGGGCGATCGATAATTTGACCGAATTTTTGTTTGCCTGTGCCGACTAATCCTAAAAATAAACCTAAAGCTCCCAAAATCGGAATTATTGGGAAAATTAACACGCCGATTTGAGCGCAATTCCAAGAAATTTGTAAGGCGCGATCTGGATGTTTTTGCAGGCGATATTTGAGATTTTCAACTGTATGTTTGACAGCTAATTTTAACCGATTTTTGACGTTCATATCCTGCCCGGTCGATCGACCGCAATATTTTTTTTATTATGATAATGTACAGGATATTCAATCGATCGCACTTCAATCTAAAATCTAAAATCTGAAATCTCAAACCGTCAAGCTATTTCCCAGACAGGTTCCGATCGAGTCAAGCGAATTTGAGCTAAAGCAAAAATCGTCGGAATAATTCGAGCGTAATTAGTTGAGATAGATCGCCACCCCAAATCTGCTAAAAACCAAGTCCACAATACGGGCCCGAGAAACGAAAACACGCTTCGCGTCGCACCGTAACGGGCAGCACTTACGGCCATGCCGCGGCTGGCTGTTTGAATTGCGAGGTAATTTTGAAACTGAGTTGCTGCGGTTGCAGTACCGCTAATTACTGCTTGTTTTGCTACTTGATAAGTAGCAAAATGCAGGGCAAATTGATTTGCCATCAGCCTGAGCAAGAATGGTTTTAAAATGGAACTAACAGCTAAAGCACTGCCACCTTTAAACAGCAAACCCAGCGGATCTTTTGCTGCCGAAATCGGCAAGGGTTCGGAGAATTTAGAGTTAACAATTGCTCGTTGCACGCGCGCTGTCAGGGCTTTTTGTTCCTGAACTGGCAATCTTTTCCAAGCTTGGCCCATTAAATGCAGAAACACTTCTGCTTCTAAATCTGTGGTTGACAATTGCTTGGAATAAGGAATTTTGAGATAGTGGCAAACTTGAATCAACGCTTGTCTGTAACTCACTTGTGCGGTACGCCCTCTGAGTACCGTCAACCCATCGGCTGCTAGATAGCGAAATCGCTGCTCTACCGCATCCAGCCAAGCATCGCGATCGCGACTTTGTACGTCTATGGGTGCGGGGGTTTGCACGTAATCTAACGGGTTGAATTTGCGACTGAAAAGCAGTTCAGTTAGTTGCTGCAATTCATCTTCTGTTGCCAATTCTAGTGCTGTTCTGAGTTCGTCCAAGATGTTGCCCTCCCCTATGCGATTTTAGATTGGAGATTTTAGATTTTAGATTGCCTGCTACAGGACTTGCAATTTTAGATTTGAGATTAGAGATTTGAGATTAGAGATTTGAGATTGTTTTTTGGGAACGATCGCTCTTCGGAACTTGCCAACCTCTATTCTACCAAAATCATGCTGAGAGCCTCCGATTTCCAATCGGGGGGCGAAAGCTAACCACAGGCTTTGCTGCGGGCGATCGGCACAGACGGTTTGATTCCCGTAATATGTAACTGTCAATTGTCAACTGTCAACTGCTATGAGTATGTTCGATGTTGTGGCCATCGGTGCGGGTATGGCGGGGTTGAGTTGTGCTCGGCAATTGCGTCAAGCAGGTTATTCTGTAGCACTTGTCGAAAAATCTCGGGGTGCGGGCGGACGAGTCGCTACTCGCCGCGTGCGGGGCGCCAGGGCGGACCACGGCGCACGCTATCTGGAATCTCAGGGGGATGCGGTGCGGGGACTAATGGAAGATTTAGTCGATCGCGATTTACTGAAACTCTGGACTGATACTGTTTGGGAATTCAAAGATGGAAAATTTGCTGCGATTCCCCAGTCTTGTTATACGGCACCTGATGGCATGAATGCTGTCGGTAAGTATCTGGCTGAAGGTTTAGAAATTTGGTTCGGGCGTCGGGTGCAAGCTATTTCCCGTACAGATAACCAAATGTGGCATCTTGCTTTAGAAGTTACTGACAGCAATTTAGAAAAGCCTCAAGAATTGATGGCAAAAGCTATTGTGGTAGCAATTCCAGCGCCTCAAGCTTTAATGTTTTTGCATTCAGATATCGGTTTGTTGCCGGAGTTTTTGGACAAATTGCGCTCTGTCAAATATGACCCTTGTATTGCGGTGATGGCAGGTTATCCTGCTACAAAACAGCAAGATTTATACGGTGTAAATCCACTGCGAAAATCTGTATTTTTTCCCGATAATTCCGATTTAGATTGGATCGGGTTAGACAGCAGCAAGCGAAGGGAACCGCAGCAACCTGTTTTTGTAGTTCACAGCAGCGCTGTTTTTGCTCAAAGGTATTTGGAAACAGAAGATTTAGAGTCGGCGGGTCTGGAGTTGCTCGATCGCGCTGCTGAATATTTAATGCCTTGGTTAAAGGAGTCGGAATGGTTGCAAGTTCACCGCTGGCGCTATGCTTTTTGTCGAAATCCTTTGCCTGTTTCTTGTTTGCCTGCGGAGGGAACTTTGCCGTTGGTTTGTGCGGGGGATTTGTGCGGGGAAAATAGGATTGATGGTGCTTTGCGATCGGGATTAGCGGCTGCTAGTTGGGTAAATTCTCAGTTAAAAAACTCTTAAATTCCTGTAGGATTTCTCGATCGCGATCGGCTCGGTTTGTAGTGAGGACTTCAGTCCTCAAATAACCAGCTTTTTAACTATTATTGTACGTTCAACACTTTGCGGAATACGATTTTATCATCGCCTGCAGCGTAGAAATCGCGAATGCGCGCCTCTTCCTCAAAACCGCATTTCGCGTAGAAAGCC
>JBOFTL010000244.1:0-7281 GCA_051652045.1 Microcoleus sp.
TTACCCCTGCTGTGCAAAGAGTTTATTATCTATCCCTACCAAATATATCTCGCCCGCATTCACGGTGCCGATGCCGTACTTTTAATTGCAGCAATTCTGTCTGACAAAGATCTACAATACTTCGTCAAAATTGTCAAGAGTTTGGGCATGACAGCTTTAATAGAAGTTCACTCTCAAGAAGAACTCGATCGAGTATTAACCCTAGAAGGCGTCAACTTAATTGGCATCAACAATCGCAATTTAGAAAACTTTTCCGTCAGCCTAGAAACTACCAGCCAACTGTTAGCCTCGCACCTCCCCCAAATCCAAGCAAAAAACATCCTCACCGTCAGCGAATCGGGAATACATACCCCTGAAGACCTCACCAAAGTTGTCAGCGCCGGCGCAGCGGTCGTTCTCATCGGTGAATCTCTAGTAAAACAGCGAGATCCGGGTGCAGCCTTATCCTCCCTAATTGCGGCGCAGCCGGACGCCTGACAGGCGAGACTGCTTGACAAACAGCCCGGTATTCTGATACACACTAATTAAGTAGGTAAATAATGATACTTTCTAACTAACTTCGACCCCCGCGCTCAAATATGAAAAAATAGGACTCACAGCCATACAGCAGAGAGATATCTTGCAACCCAGCAATTGAATCTATTTTTTCAGTCGATCGATCGCAAAACTTAGCGTTTTAAACTCACCCTAATGCAAATATTGAATCGGCAAATTAGGGTTTTTGCAGAGTTGAAAATCAGCAAACAATCGGGCATCTAAAAGTTCACCCATGATGCCTCATTCAATCGCAATGGGGTGTCGGTTCACTGAGGTATATTAGCTTTCATGGAGCCAATTCCCCTTCCGTCGTACATTCACTACGAATTGCTACTTCAATTGTTAGAACGCAAAACAATGTTTGCTGTTAGCCCGCAATCTCCGCAGCAGCAACAAGTTCACCAACTGATAATTACGCTGCGCAAAGCTCTTGTCCTGCAAAAACAATTAGAACAAAGCTGCGAACGATCGAACTTAGCAGTAGAACATCGATGGTCACTCAACGAGATTAACTAATCTTAAAAAAGGTTTGTAGTAAGGACTTTAGTCCTTCTTTTTGATGACTGAAGTCCTCACTACGAACTTAAAAAAAGGTTTTTAGTAAGGACTTTAGTCCTTATTTTTGAGGACTGAAGTCCTCACTACGAACTTTTAAAAAGGTTTGTAGTAAGGACTTTAGTCCTTCTTTTGATGACTGAAGTCCTCACTACGAACTATTTTCGATCTTATTTAATCCTTAAACTCAGCTTCCCAAATCTCAACTAATTTCCGGGCCTCCGCAGTTCCCTCCGCCGGAAAATTAGACAAAAAATCCTTATCAAGGCTGGCGTCATAAGGCCCTTCTTTCAACTCCAGAATAGCCGTATCCGCAGCCAAAGCTACTAACGTGTGGACAGTACCTTCTGGAAGTTCGATCCCGCGAGTCGGCCCTGCAGCGCCAAGCCGCTCTTTGCGAAGAATTTCCCCATTTTCGTTCATAATAATCCTGCCCAATTCTCCTTGCAGCACGACAAAAAACTCAAAGCCGTTAACCGCTTCCGGGCGTCGGTGTTTGTGGGGGCGGACGTATGTACCCGGTTGGAGGACATTGATAAACCGCTGTACCTTTTCCGACAAATCGTGGAAATTGTAGTTTTGTCGCTGGCGGGGGCTGCTGCGGGAGTCAGCCGCTACTTCGTCCAGCAATTCCTGCGTCAGACACTTGATAGAATGGGACTGCACGAGAGATATCCTCGATCTAATAGTTTTAAAGCTAGTCTGGAATTAACCTTAGCAGAATCAGCGACAGCAGAGGTATGGTAGTAGTCTCCAACAGCTATTAAAAGTATGAAAATCACAAATCAGGTGGCGATCGCTCAAACAATGTGTTTCTCAAGTATTGTTAAAACAAGTATTAGCACGATCGCCCTTGCGACTATTCTAGTGTGGGGTGGTTCTGTTTCTGCATCGGAAACAAATATCCACCAAAAGTTGGTTCGCCAGCCATCTGAAGAACAACTTAAAGAAGAAATTCGCAATCGCGTTCAAGAAGAAGTAGACATTGCCTTCGGGCGGACGGCGATGGTGTTAAATGGCATAGTAATTGCCTTAACTTTTTTGCCGACAGCAGCCGGAGTCGGGGCTTGGTGGTTGTTTGCGAATTTGTCGAAAAAGACTGCTATCGCCCGTCAAGAAATCGAAAGTATCCGCTACGATACACTTTCGCAATTCAAATTATTAATCGCTGACGCTGAAAGCGTTTTGGCAGATATCCAACAGCACAATCTTCCAGCTAATGTAGAAACAGATTTGCTATTTCCTGACGCCCAAATGCAAGAATTTGCTCCCGTCAATTACGGCAATTACAAACAGTTATTGAGCGCGCCAGATTACGCAAAACAAGGAGATGCTTGCTTTTTTGAAAACCGCTACGAAGAAGCGATTTTAGCTTACGATCGCGCCTTGCAAATACAGCCGGATTTAGCCGATACTTGGAACAATCGAGGAGTAGTTTTGACCAGAATGCAGCGCTATCAAGAGGCGATCGCATCTTACGAACAAGCAACTAAAATTCGCCCCCACTATCCAGATGCTTGGAACAATCGAGGCGTAGTTTTGTTAGAATTGCAGCAGTATCAAGATGCGATCGCCTGTTACGAACAAGCACTTCAAGCTAAACCAGATTATGCCGATGCTTGGAACAATCGAGGCGTAGCTTTTTCCAAAATGCAGCAGTACGAACAAGCAGTAATTTCTTACAATCACGCGCTGCAAATTAAAAATGATTATACCGATGCTTGGAACAATCGAGGCGTCGCGCTGTCGAAATTGGAAAAATACGAAGCGGCAATTGATTCTTACGATAATGCTGCCAAAATTCGACCAGATTTTTACAGAATTTGGTACAATAAAGCTCGGTGTTACGCACTGCAAGGCAAGATCGATCTAGCAATTGAAAATTTGAAGCGCGCCTTAAATCTCAATCCCAATTTGTGTAAAGAGTTGGCAAAAACCGAACCAGATTTGGAAAAAATTCGCGATCGAGATGCATTCAAGCAGTTGATTGGTTAAACAATTGACAGAAGACAAACTGGTTTTCTGCCACCATCTTTAGTGAAATGCAAAAGTTATCTAAGAAACCCGGTTTCTGTGCCCTTCGCGAGTGTTGAGAAACCGGGTTTCTTTTACAATCTCTGATGAAATGCAAAACTTATCTGAGAAACCCGGTTTCTGTACCCCTAGTGGATGTTGAGAAACCGGGTTTATTCAAGAATTTATTAGCATTTACGCACCCTACAATATTCGATCGATCGAGTACCAAAAATCAATCTACTGCATCAACATTCGTGCGTTTCAGATGTTCCTGTCCCCACGCACACAGAGGTTTAAAAATGGGAATTAGCGTTCTCCCATACTCTGTGAAAGCATACTCAACTTTTGGAGGCATCTGTGAAAGCGTTTTACGACTAATAATACCATCACGCTCTAATTCGCGTAATTGCTGGATCAGCATTTTTTCGGTGATTTCAGGAATTAGCCGTTTCAATTCGCTGTATCGCTTAGCAGCATTCTTGAGATGCCATAAAATTAAAAGTTTCCATTTACCTCCCAAAACTTTTAAAGTAGCTTGCACGAATTGCGTGCCGTCAATTTGTTCAGATTCCATGAAAAGTACATTCTAGCGATCGACTCGGCACTTACAAAAAAGTAAGTAATTGCCAAAAAATCAATTGAAGTATAGCGTATTGTTGGTCAGCCCTCATCGTTTTAGGTTACAGAAACAAGGTCATGTCGTCATTGAAAGGAAAAGTAGCGTTAGTTACAGGTGCATCGCGAGGGATTGGACGAGCGATTGCTGAACGTTTAGGGCGAGATGGTGCAAATGTAGCCCTTACCTATGCAGGTAATCGAGATCTGGCTCAAGAAGTAGTTGCAAACATTCAGAGTTATGGAGTGCAAGCAATTGCCATTCGATCGGATATCAGCAATATTGAAGATACTCGCAATCTATTCAAGCAAGTTCTCAATACTTTCGATCGGCTTGATATCGCAGTTAATAATGTTGGCGTGTCTGTTTACAAACTGACAGTTGACATGACTGAATCCGATTTCGATCGCACTTTCAATACCAATGCTAAAGGCACATTTTTTGCCTTGCAAGAAGCGGCAAAGCATCTCAGCGATGGCGGACGCATTATTAGTTTATCCAGCGGTGCAACCAAGCAAAGCATTCCTATGGGTGGATTGTATGCTGCCAGTAAAGCTGCGATCGAACAGTTCAGTTTAGCATTATCTAAAGAGTTGGGACATCGAGGAATTACTGTCAATCTAGTTGCACCGGGAGTCACGAAAACTGATGGATTAATTATGCCTGCCGATGCTTTAGATAGTTTAGTTCGATCGACACCTCTCGGTCGTCTCGGACAACCCACCGATATTGCCGATGTCGTATCGTTTCTGTCTTCTGATGATGCTCGTTGGGTTAACGGTCAAATCATTCAAGTCAATGGCGGAATTTTGTAGATCGATCTTCAAGAACTGAATTCATGGATAACCTACAACTAGAAAACGGATTCCCAGTCAATTCTATTCGCGTCGGTGATGGAATTGTTCTGATCAATATCTTTACTCTCGATCCTGACAAAGCTGAGGAGTTTGTGGCTACACAAGTCGCCGAGTACAAGCGATTAAAAGGGCTGTTTCCAGGCAGTTATACAGCCAATCTCCATATCAGTCTCGATCGCACGCGAGCGGCAAATTACGCTAATTTTACATCTGTAGCAGATTACATTGCGATGCGAAACGACCCTGAGTTTGCCAATCATTTAAAACGCCTTCAGGGACTGGTTATTAAAGCAGAACCTCAACTCTACCAAGTGATTTACACGCAACATCTGGATCTGCCGACGCCTGAAGAACCTTTACCCGCTTTACCCAATCCAGAACTTGCACCGAACCTGAAGCCACTTTCACTCAGTTAATTTTCTCTACCTTCTATAGCGAATGCGGAGGTTGAAAAACCGGGTTTCTTGCATAATTTAGGGGAAATGCAAAAGTTATCTAAGAAACCCACTTTCTGATAGCCCTCGCGAATGTTGAGCAACCAAGTTTCTTCCACAAGATAGAATGCTGGCGTAAATCCTGTAAAATTTACCACCAGTGACTCTTAACAGTCACGCACCTTACAATATTCGATCGATCGACTCATCAGAGGTTACATACAGTCTTGTACTGTCTCGATTACTTTTGCCAATATTACACTTTTTGCAAAGAGTTTGTAGATTGCTTATATCGTCAGAACCACCTTTTGAACGGGGGATAATGTGGTCAACTTCCAATAAAACTCCATCTTCCTGTGACGTTCTACCACAACTAAGACATTTCCATTTATCTCTAGCAAGTACAGCCCACCATTTACCTGCTCTTACAAAAGAATAACTGTCTAGTTCAGGTATTTCTTCAGAATCAAAATCTTCTTCAGAATCGAAATCCTCATCCTCGCTTTCTTCTGTTTCTGTGTCATTTTCGGGATTTTTAAGAGCGAGATAAAATTCTTTGAATTGCTCAAGCCTATTTTCAAGTAGGGGTTCTCGTCCTTCACCAATACAAATAAATGATTCTGCTAAAGCGTATAAGAGGATGAATGGAATAACTATTTCATACAATCCTCGCCCTGGACTGACAGGAAAGTAGTATTTTGGTGAGATCAACCTTAGAGCATCTGACCCTACTTCTTCAGGCACAATTGCCTTATGAAGAGGCAAAAATTCAAACTCAGGATTATACGTCGTATGTGAAATATGGACTGCTGATAATAGTGGCAGCAAAACATTGCTGTGCTTAGCGACAAGTTGGGAAATTCTTGCCACGTAAGCATCATCGACGCCTTGACGAAAAGGCGTTAATTCAGCATGAATTGTTCCACTGGGAAATACCTTAAACGTCAGATAAGTGGGATGATGAAAGAATGGCTGTCCGTTTCTATTGATAATTGTGAGCGGTTTTCTACCCCGTTTTGCGGCAATTCCAATATGAACAAAGCCATAGTCTTTGTTATCCTTTGCTTTGGTTCGATGACTCGGACAGTACACAAAAGTCATGCTATCGTATGGATTCACATCGTAGGCTTGCTCTACAAGAATAAGGGTACAACGTAGTAATGTCTCTAGTCGAGGGAAGAAATAATTTTGCAGTGTTGAAAGCCTTGTTTTAGTGTCAGGAATATTGAAAATCTGAGTATCTCTCTCTTCAAAAATCACTTCACTAATGTCATGATTATTTGGCACGTTTATGACTCCTTGTATTTCACGAACTATTCGTTCGCACTTATCAAAAGATTGCTAGTTTGTTGTATTCCGCACTCGTGCTAGACTTTATTCTGACACAGATTGCGGACTGAAGTCCACACTACAAACTTTACTTATTGCAGTCTGTCGATCGATCGCGATGTAATTTGTTGGGTTTCGTTCCTCAACCCAACCTACAATTACTATGCTTTTTTGGTAGGCAATGAGGCGCAGGCGCGATGCCCCATGCCCCATGCCCCATGCCCTACAAATACTTCTGCAACAACAAACCCATTTTCTCCTTCGTTGCGGCCGGTACTTTATCCATCGGCGTCAAAATCGCATATTTTAAAGCTGAATGCGACTCGGAAACCGGAGGATTTTCTGTTAGCCTCCGCACGGTTTCTTGAATGACTTTTTGCGCGTTTGCTGCATTCTTGTGCAAATTTGCGACTACCATTTCTACTGTTACGCTATCATGATCCTCGTGCCAGCAGTCGTAATCGGTAACTAAAGCTAAAGTTGCGTAGGCAATTTCTGCTTCTCGGGCTAATTTTGCTTCCGGTAAATTTGTCATGCCAATTACCGTTGCATCCCAACTGCGGTAAAGATTTGATTCGGCTTTTGTGGAAAATGCCGGCCCTTCCATGCAAACATAAGTGCCACCTCGATGCAGGGTAACGTCGGGGAGATGTAAAGATTCGATCGAACTTATCAATATTTTCGCCAATTCGCCGCACACCGGATCGCCGAAGGTAATGTGTCCGACAATTCCTTCTCCGAAAAAGGTAGAAATTCGATTTTTAGTGCGATCGATAAACTGATCGGGCACTACCATATCTAGAGGTTTTGCCTCTTCTTTCAAGGAACCAACCGCCGAAGCTGAGATTAAATACTCAACTCCCAAACTTTTCATCGCATAAATATTTGCCCGGTAAGGTACTTCCGAGGGCAGAAAAGTATGGTTGCGTCCGTGTCT
>JBOFTL010000245.1:0-3452 GCA_051652045.1 Microcoleus sp.
CTGGGGCTGTTCTTGCAAAGAAGTCATAGAAATCAAAGGGCCGACTGTCGGGATAGTTCGTACTTTTAAAGCAAATCCTTCCGCATCCAAATCGGGAATTTGCAAATCTACAAGTACCGCATCCCAGATTTTTTGAGTGCCATCTGCAGGCGAGCAAACTGCAATATTTACCCTTGCCAAGCAACTCAAAGCCTCAGCAACAGTTTCCGCCTCATCGCAATGCAAACCCCAACTTTTCACGAGCGATCGAACTGACGCCCTCGTCAAAGCACTTGCCGATACAACTAACACTTTCTTGCCCGCAAGTTCGGCAGGACTTGGCTCAAATTGCAACTGTTTTTTCAAAGGTACAACAAACCAAAAAGTCGAACCGCTGCCGGGAGAGCTGCGCACTCCGATTGTGCCTGCCATCATGTCTACTAACTGCTTGCAAATCGCCAAACCCAAACCCGTACCGCCATGTTCCCTAGTCGGAGAACTATCTACCTGAGAAAAAGATTGAAACAGCTTAGTTTGCCCTTCCGGCGAAATTCCAATTCCCGTATCGCGCACCGAAAAACGCAAGTTAACAGTTTGTTCGCCGTCCGTCGCGCGATCGCCCCGCTCGATCTTTACCCGAACTAAAACTTGACCTCTATCGGTAAATTTAATCGCATTTCCCGTCAAATTCAGTAAAATTTGCTTCAGGCGATTGGCATCGCCCACCAACTTTTTGGGAACTGCACTGTCAACTAAAAAACTTAACTCCAGACCTTTTTCTTCTGCTAAAGGTGCCACCATATCTGTGACCGATTCCAAACATCCATCCAGATCGAAATCAGCATTTTCCAGGCGCATTTCTCCGGCTTCAATTTTAGAAAAATCTAAAATATCATTAATTACACTCAGCAAATGTTCGGCACTGCGGTAAATAGTCTGAGCGCATTCTCGCTGTTTCGGTTCTAACTGAGCGTGCAGCAACAATTGAGCCATACCCAAAACCCCATTCATCGGAGTGCGAATTTCATGACTCATATTCGCCAAAAATTGCGACTTCATCCGACTTACTTCTAGGGCTGTTTCCCGCGCTTCTACTAACTCGTTAATCTTGTCGGCAACCATCACAATTCCCCCTACCTTACCGTCGGGATCGTACCAAGGATGGGCTGCCCAGCGCAGGTAAATCACCGAACCGTCTGCCCGTTCCCAAACATCTTCACTCGCAGAAACAATCTCACCTTTTAATGCTTTGCCGTACATTTCCCTCCAACGATCTGGCGTATCTGGAAACAATTCGTAATAGCTGATATTTGTCAGATTTTGCCACTCCAAATTAAATTGAGTCAGCCACTGGTGCGAGTTAGCCATATAGCGCATTTGAGTATCGAACATCGCCATTGCTACAGGTACGCGAGTAATAATTTGTCTGAGTTGCTGCCGTTCTCTTTCTAAGTCAGCTTCGGCTTTTTTGCGATCGGTAATATCGCTAATCATCCCCGCCATCCGCAGCGGTTTGCCACTAGAATTTCGCTGCGCTTTTCCCTGAGAAGTGCAGTAGCGATAACCGCCAGAAGAGTGCAGCAAGCGAAACTCTACATTATAGTCGATCGCTCGCTCTAAATGAGCCTCGATCGCTCGAATAATTCCCTCTCGATCGTCGGGATGGATGCGGCTGTAGAGGGCATCTATCGTACTGCCAAATTGCGATCGCGGCAAACCGATGATTTCCAGAAGTCGATCGTTCCAATACACCTCATTTTTAGTTAAATCCCAATCCCAAATCCCGTCGTTAACTCCTTCTAAAACTAACCTGTAGCGTTCTTCGCTTTCCTTAAGCTGCTGGCTGGCAAGCCAAGCTTGAGTTTCCGCGCGGTATACCCGCAGGGCATTTTGCAAGCTGCGCGATAAACTTTCTGCCGACATCTTGCCTTTAGCAATATAATCAGAAGCTCCTGCTTTCATTAATTCTACGGCAATTTGTTCGTCGCCCTGACCTGTGAGTGCGATTAAGGGAATTTTAATGCCGGCGTTTCGGATCGCTAGCACTAATTTTAGTCCGTCTCCGTCTGGCAAGCGGTAGTCTAAAAATACGCAGTCAAATCTACTTTCAAATATTTGGTTTGTCACGATCGGGTTTTGGGTTGCATCGCCGATCTTTGGCTGCTGCGAAAAATCCAGTTTTGCTATCGGCGATGCAGCACCGGAGTTGGTGCTTGCCGACAATTTTTCCAGTGCTTGGACGCAGTTTTCTGCTTCGGAAAATTCTTCTATTAAAAAGCCAGCAGATTTGAGCGATCGCCTCACGGCCATTCTATCTACTTCATCGTCATCAACTACCAGGATTTTAATAGGGTTTTTCATACTTGAAGAAAAGTGAGAGGGGGAGATTTTAGATTTTAGATTTTAGATTTTAGATTGGGAGATTGTTCGATCGGGAGATTGTTCAATTGGGAGATTGTTCGATCGGGAGATTGGTAGATTTGAAATTGTTCGATCGGGAGATTGGTAGATTGAGATAATTCTCCATTACCCATTACCCATTACCCATTACAACTATTTATGGAATTTCGCTGAGCATCCAGTATTTATTTAGAGTAGCCATAACTTCCACAAAGTTAGAAAAAGTGACAGGTTTGAGAATATAGCCAGCCACATTTAAATTATAAGCTTCTACCTTATCTCGATCTTCATTAGAGGTAGTCAGAACGATCGTGGGAATCGACCTGAGTTTTGCATCCATTCGCAATTCTCGCAAAAACTCTATGCCGTTCATTTTCGGCATATTCAAGTCCAGTAAAATCAAGCGGCGTTCCGAAGGAATGACAGTTTCGCTTCCTGTATCGCCGCGCAACATAGCAAGAGCCTCCAGCCCATTTGCAGCTATGTAGAGAGGATTGACGATATTATTTTTTTTAAACGCGCGCCGGACGTTCATCACATCGACCTCATCATCTTCTACTAATAGAATATGGATTTTTTTATCTTCCATAAAACTGTCAATTGCCAACTGTTACAAACCCCGCTGTTTCAGGTATCAGGTCAACTGACCCAAAAACCTTGCTCTCAACTCTCAACTCTCAACTGTTTAAAGATATTTTTCACGCTGCACTACCCGAATCGATGTCAAGCCAACAGCGATCGCGAACCCAACAGGTTTAAGATCTATTGTGCTTTGTAAACACTGATTTGTGCCTCAGCCGATAGCAGTATATATCTACCGGCGTACTCGGCCTCGGCTATTCCTAGGAAAAGTACCCAGAGTCCGATCGATTCTCAAAACTCGCAAATCGCGTTCGATCGAGCTAATGTACAATTTAAAACCCGTATCCCAATTATGAAATTCCCATGTCAGCCGATCGCAAACTCTACGAAGGCAAAGCCAAAATCCTTTACTCCACTGAAGACAGCGAAATTTTGCTGACTTATTTCAAAGACGACGCCACAGCTTTTAACGCCCAAAAACGCGGCAGCAT
>JBOFTL010000246.1:0-7456 GCA_051652045.1 Microcoleus sp.
TGATGCAGAATTGCAACAAATTCCTGTAGAATAGTTGACAAATAAACGAATTTCTCCCCCTCCCCCCTCTCCCCTTATTCGACGATAACTGGGGTGGTCAACCCGGATTTGCTATTAAGGGGAATTTAGGGGGATCTGAAGTTGGCAGGTGCGGCACGGAAAGCTCCAGCGATGCGAACTGCGTGTATATTTGTAAAGAAATACCGGGAGAATACAAAAAATGACCAAGATGCGGATCGGGCTGCTGTTTGGAGGACGATCGGGCGAACACGAAGTTTCGATTAGTTCGGCAGGGGCGATAAGTCGCGCCCTGGCTGCTGGCGAAAATTCCTCTAAATACGAAGTAGTACCTTTTTACATCCAAAAAGACGGCCGCTGGCTGTCGGGTGCGGCACCGCAACAAGTTTTAACAACAGGAAAACCCCTCGAAATCGCAGCAGAAACAGGCACAGCAGCATCAGAAAACCCTACTTTGTCTGCTTCTGACGCGCAATCTTCCAGCTTGAATGCAGCACCAGAAAACTCTGCTTTGTCTTCCCATTCCGGGCAATTACCCAGTTTGAATTCAGTAGATGTGTGGTTTCCTGTTTTGCACGGACCGAACGGTGAAGACGGTACTGTGCAAGGATTGCTGAAATTAATGCAAATTCCCTTTGTCGGTTCCGGGGTTTTAGGTTCGGCCCTGGGAATGGATAAAATAGCGATGAAAATGGCTTTTGCTCACGCAGGTTTGCCGCAAGTAAAATACATTGCTGTGAACCGTTCCGAAATCTGGTCGAATCCTTGCGTTTTTCCCAAACTGTGCGATAAAATAGAAGAAGAATTAGGCTATCCTTGCTTCGTGAAACCAGCAAATTTGGGTTCGTCTGTGGGAATTGCGAAAGTTCGATCGCGCGCTGAATTAGAAGCAGCTCTCGATAGCGCCGCCAGTTACGATCGCCGGATAATTGTAGAAGCAGGAGTCATCGCTAGAGAGCTGGAATGCGCGGTTTTAGGCAACGACAACCCTAAAGCTTCAACAGTTGGAGAAATTAGTTTTAACAGCGATTTCTACGACTATGAAACTAAATATACTCAAGGACAAGCCGATTTGTCAATTCCGGCAAAAGTTAGCGGAGAAGTTATTTCGCAAATCCAAGAAATGGCAGTCAAAGCTTTTTTAGCGATCGATGCTGCAGGTTTAGCCAGAGTAGACTTTTTCTACATTGAATCTACAGGAGAAGTTTTGATTAACGAAATTAACACTTTTCCCGGCTTCACCGCAACAAGTATGTATCCCCAACTTTGGGAAGCTTCGGGAATTCCTTTCGCGGAATTAGTAGATCGTTTGATTCAATTAGCTTTAGAAAGACAGCAGTAAAAAACTTTAATAGTTGAGAGTTGAGGGTTGAAGGACACGGCAGTGCCGTGTCCCTACCTACTAACAATCTAACAATCTTCAATCTAACAATCCAACAATCCAACAATCCAACAATCTTCAATCTAACAATCCAACAATCCAACAATCCAACAATCTAACAATCCAACAATCTCCAATCCAACAATCTAACAATCCAACAATCTAACAATCTCCAATCCAACAATCTAACAATCCAACAATCTCCAATCCAACAATCTAACAATCCAACAATCTAACAATCTCCAATCCAACAATCTAACAATCCAACAATCCAACAATCCAACAATCTAACAATCCAACAATCCAACAATCTCCAATCTAACAATCCAACAATCTAACAATCTAACAATCTAACAATCTCCAATCCAACAATCCAACAATCTCCAATCCAACAATCTAAAATCTAAAATCTAAAATCTAAATGAGACGTTTTACCAAACTACCGCAGTGGTGGACTTACGGGTTGGTATTTCCCCTAGCTGTACTCAACTGCTGGTTAGCCCTGCTAGTCTTTGAATATTTTCGCGCCCTGATTACCGTTTTAGTAGTTGCTACAGTGCTGTCTTTTTTGCTAGATTATCCAGTGAGATTTCTACGCAAATGCGGCATGAAGCGCGATCGGGCAGCTTTATCAGTATTGGCTATTACATTAATATTATTCGTGGTTTTGGGGGTCACTCTCGCTCCCATCCTGCTCAATCAACTTACCGAATTTGCCACCAGATTGCCGAGTTGGATAGTTTCGGGAACCGAACAAATTGAAGCTTTCCACAAGTGGGCGGAAAATCGCAATTTACGCATCGATCTTAGCGGTTTAACCCGACAACTGAGCGAGCGACTGTCAACTCAATTGCAATCCTTAATCGGCGAAATTCTCAAACTTGGTTTGGGTGCAGCCGACGGTATTTTAAACTTTTTGCTCACCATAGTCTTAACATTTTACTTGCTGTTGCACGGCGATCGACTGTGGGAAGGTTTGTTTAAATGGTTTCCTTCCAAGCGCAGCATTCTCTTGCGGGAATTATTAGCCCGCAGCTTCCACAATTACTTTGTCGGACAAGCAACTTTAGCAGGTTTGATGGGGCTGTCAATGACTGTGACTTTTCTGATTTTGCGAGTGCCCTTCGGATTGCTGTTTGGTTTGGGTGTGGGCGTTATGACGATAATTCCCTTTGGGGCTGCTTTCAGTATTTCCACTGTCAGCTTGCTAGTCGCACTCAACAATTTTTGGCTTGGAGTTACAGTTTTAGCTGTCGCTACAGTTATCGATCAAGTAATTGAAAATGGCATTGCACCTCGGCTGTTAGGGGGTTTTATCGGCTTGAATCCGGTGTGGATTTTAGTTTCGTTACTGGTGGGAGTCAAGGTAGCGGGAATCGCAGGTTTGTTAGTAGCCGTACCGCTGGCAGGTTTTATTAAAAATACTGTTGATGCTTGGGGAATTTCGACGCATAAGTTACCAGAAAGCTTGCCCGAGGGGCAAAAAAAAGACAGGGGTAGTGAGAGACTGGGAGAAACTCCGGAAAATCTGTGACGCTAATTAGCCGGAATTTATTTGCCCCTCTAGTAGATCGATATGACAAAAGTTTTGTTGCTAGTGCGGAATCTTAGCGCCGACAACTGTAGTATCGATCGTGGGCGAGGGAGAATCAGCAACTATTGCCGAGTTCGATCGAACTCATCCACTTTTGCAAAAAACTGCAATTGCTTTACAGCGAATTTGTAGTGCGATAAGTATATTTTAATCCAGGGTTAGGGTTGCACAAATTAAAAGATCGAACTTGCTCGATCGAATTGTTTGCTGCGACACACGCACAAAATCTTCTCTAACAATCGGCATCGAGAATTTGCTCTACTCGCTCGGTTTATCTAGCAGTTGATAGTTGACAGTTGACAGTTGACGGTTATGGTACGGGAATCAAACCTTGAGGAAGCGCAGATTTGAGACTCTATTCATTCAGTTATTGTTAATACGGATCTG
Organism: Microcoleus sp.; assembly: GCA_051652045.1. Taxonomy (GTDB): domain Bacteria; phylum Cyanobacteriota; class Cyanobacteriia; order Cyanobacteriales; family Microcoleaceae; genus Microcoleus. Next base: position 3,381 of record JBOFTL010000246.1, read on the forward strand.
ACGGTTGCTATCCCTAGCTGATACGGTAAACCCTACCGGGCAAACACATCCAAAAATGCTTCAATTTAAATTAAAGAGCATTTCCTTCTAACTTAATTACTCTGTGACTCTACCAATGAAAAACCCCAATTATAATTCCCGCTCTTCTTCGCAGCAAATCAACAATATGGAACCCAACAATATGAAAACCCCAACTCAAATCGCAGGTCGTTTTTCTTTGCAAAAAAAACTCGCACTTTTATCCCTGGTTTTGCTCGGATCTACAGCCGCAGTAGGCTGCAATGCTTTAACTTCCAAAGTTCCGGGAAGTTCTAATGCCGTCCAAACAGAAACATCGCCCTCGAATGCAGCACCAACCTCCTCAGTAGCTTCTAATTCTGCGAACATTCTGCAATCAGCAGATTCTAATTTCGTTACCAAAGTAGTGCAGCAAGTCGGTCCGGCGGTGGTGCGAATTAATTCGTCGCGCACGGTGGAAAACTTAGATGACGAGATGTTTGAAGATCCGTTATTCCGCCGCTTTTTTGGTTCCGAAACTCCGAGACGGCCCGAAAATCGGGTAGAAAGAGGTTCGGGTTCTGGTTTTATTTTTGGTTCTGACGGTCGCATTTTGACTAATGCTCACGTTGTTGAAGGTGCGGATACGGTGACAGTCAAATTGAAAGACGGTCGCGAATTTCAAGGTAAAGTTTTGGGGGTAGATAAAGTTACAGATGTAGCTGTTGTGAAGATTGAAGCTAACAATTTGCCTGTGGTAAATTTGGGCAGATCTGAAGAATTGCAACCCGGAGAATGGGCGGTGGCAATCGGCAGTCCCCTCGGTTTGGACAATACAGTAACTGTGGGTATTATTAGCGCCACCGGCCGTTCCAGTGCTGATGTCGGCGCTTCTGACAAGCGCGTCAGCTTTATTCAAACTGATGCTGCGATCAATCAAGGTAATTCCGGCGGTCCGCTGTTGAATCAGCGCGGTCAAGTTATCGGGATGAATACGGCAATTATTCAAGGTGCTCAAGGATTGGGGTTTGCTATTCCGATCGATCGAGCGCAACAAATTGCCGACCAGTTGGTAACTACTGGCAAAGCACAGCATCCTTATTTAGGAATTAAAATGCTGGGAATTACTGCATCACTTAAGGAAGAATTGAATCGCAATCCTAACGCTCGCTTGAGGCTGACTGAAGATACAGGCGTGTTAGTTATGGGAGTTGCGAAAAATTCGCCTGCTGCTGAAGCTGGAATTCAAGTTGCTGATGTGATTAAGAAAATCAACGGTACAGAGGTGACTGATGCCGGTACCGTGCAGCAAATTGTGGAGAAAAGCACGGTGGGTACTGAAATGCAAGTTGAGTTAAGCCGCAACGGAAAACCTATGAATGTGGCCGTGAAAGCAGGTGTTTTACCAGCGTCCCAGCAGTAATAAAATAGACAGCTTTAACAAATAATTTGAAGCTGTTTGAGATGTATAGAAGCATTTGGGTGAAACAGCAGGGAAAAAACCTGTGCTATGATGCCTAAATGCTTCACCATTTTTGGTAATGGGTAATGGGTAATGGGTAATGGGTAATTGGTAATTGGTAATGGGTAATTGGTAATGGGTAATTGGTAATTGGTAATTGGTAATTGGTAATTGGTAATTGGTAGTTGGTAAGTAAGTCGGTACGAAAATTCATAATTATGTCATTGCGAGCGTAACGAAGTGAAGCGTTAGCGGAGCGATCCGTAGGAAAGCAATCCCAAGGTTTTTATCAACTTCATACTTTGTTACATAGCTCGGTTTATTCGCGCCTATCTACTTAATTGGTAATTGGTAGTTGGTAATTGGTAGTTGGTAATTGGTAGTTAGTAATTGGTAGTTAGTAATTGGTGACAGGGTAAGCTCATCTAATAATGACAATTACATCGAACGATTGATTTGATAAACTGCGATCGCGAGCCGATTCAGATTTGATGGGATTATACATCGTTTAGATTCAGCCCTCGTTCTAGAACTCGATCGCAACAATCTGGTTGATTATTGAATCAAGATCGCTGATTATGCAAAAAATGTTTTAAAATGCTACTCATAGTAACCACCCAAGTAGATGCGCACACTACTACTTTGCTATTGCCAGCTATTGTCAGTAAGCAGAGTAGGTGCGCACCCTACTACTTTGCTATTGCCAATGTTGTGAAGCATCACTTTCTTCACCGCAGGCGGTGAGCCTTCGCATCAACTTCAGTCCCAAACGGAAAATTTTTAAAAGGAGATGGTTAAAAAAAAATTAATAAGTAGAAGATCGATGTGAAGAAGGAAGAATTTTTATACATCAAGTTTTTTAGTGTTACAAATCTGACGTTTAATTAGGTGGAATTACTGACTGTTTCTATCAAAGGATGCTACAATACCAATTCACCAACATAGAGTAAATAAAATTCGCTCTTTATTAGCAAATGTTGCATAAGTCTGGGAAATTGGTATAATATCACAAACATCCATTTTTTTTTCAGAAAAACGATTTCAGGGTGAGAGTGCGTAATATCGCGTTCGATCGAGCGACACAAAATTAGTTCGCAGTCCTAACTAAAGTCTGTCGCATTTTACGGACTAAAGTCCGCACTACAAACTATTTTTGTTGCGATCGCCGATCGTTCATGATATAAGTAATAAACTATAACTTTAAAAACAAAAGTTACACTAATGGACTCTCGATCGACCCTGAGAAATCGCAATTCCTCCGGCGACGCACGATCGATTCTGTCTGTTAACAGTACAGAAATAGATCTAAAAATAGTCGGCGCTCCTCGATCTGTCTGGGGCGTTTTTTCACATACCCAGATCCCCCCAGCCCCCTTAAAAAGAGGGGAGCAAGAGTGTCTTTCATCCCCCTTAAAAAGCGGGATCGAGAGTGTCTTTCGTCCCCCTTAAAAGGGTGACAAAACAGTTACTTGTCCCCCCTTAAGAAGGGGAGCTAATCCGGCCCCCCTTAATAAGTCGGGGCTAGGGGAGATCGAAATCTGAAGCAAGAGATAAAAATACGTTCTAGATTATCTTTATTTGACACTCCCTTTAACATGAACAGAAATAAGAGCACTCGTACCATTTTAATCATCGATGATTCTCCTGAAGATCGCGAGTTATACCTGCGGTATATGCGGCGCGATCGCGAGAATTCCTACATCTTTTTAGAGGCGGCACTGGGGAAACAAGGGCTAGAAATGTTGTTGGAACAGCAACCGGATGTCGTGTTACTCGATTACCGACTACCAGACTTAGATGGACTGGAATTACTTGCCAGACTGAAATTCTTTTTGTGGCAATCGTGCTTGCCGATAATTATGGTGACGGGGCAGGGTAATGAGAAGTTGGCGGTGCAGGCGATGAAAGCGGGTGCGCAGGATTATTTGGTAAAGGAGCAAATTACACCGGAAGGGTTGCAACTAACAGTAAATAGAGTAATTGAAAACGTACTCCTCCAAAGTCAACTGCAACAGCGCATCCAACTAGAGAGGTTAGTTTCGCAAATTTCCCGGAAGATCCATCAAACCATGAATCTGAAAGAAATTCTGCAGGAGATTGTTACCGAAACGCGCTTGTTTTTGCAGGCAGATCGCGTTTTTCTCTACCATTTTCTGCCAGATTTTAGCGGCATGGTGGCGGTGGAATCTGTGGGTGAAAATTGGTTGTCGGTGCTGAATTTGCGGGTTGCAGGCGAATCTTTTAGCGAAACGCCGGCTCAAAGCGATCGCGGAGGAATCCAGGCAGTTGCTGACATCTATACCGCCGATCTTACCGACGATCGGATCGAAATGCTCGCCCAATTTCAAATCCGGGCAAACCTAGCAATTCCGATTCGGCACGGAGAAGCATTATGGGGTTTGTTAATTGTCAATCAGTGTTCCGCCCCCCGTCAGTGGCAACAGTTGGAAATTGATTTGTGCCAGGAATTAACTGTTCAAATTGGCATCGCACTCAAGCAGGCAGAACTCTATCAAGCCGAACAAGCTTTAAGAGAAAGCGTGCAGCGGGAAAAAGCGATCGCGACTGTCATCGAAAGAATGCGCGCAACTTTAGATATGGAAATGATATTCCGAGC
>JBOFTL010000247.1:0-2501 GCA_051652045.1 Microcoleus sp.
CAATGCCGCGATCTACGTAACAACTTAAGGTTTGGCGGCTGACTTCATCGAACTCTACTTGCGAGAGGGGGGGGTAAGTAACTTCAAATACCTTGAGGGTGGCTTCATTGGGCTGCGGTTGAATGCCTTCTGGCTTAACTATTTCCCCAGCCCAAATTCGATTAAAAAAACCGCCAGCTTTCCGATAAGATTCTCGAACCGATTCCGCGTCAGGTGCATCAAAAGTGCAAATCATGCGATGGCGATCGACAGACAGCAGCGAATACCTCCAGGTTGCATTGCGTTGTGTCAAACAATCCCAAATTCGGTAATCAACATCAGTTGGTTCTTCTGGCGTTAGAGGTGAATCTGAAAGGGTTTCAACGATCGCAAGCACCATAATCACTTCATCCTCGTTTTGAGATTTTTAATTTTAGGTTTCACCAAACAAAATATGAAATTGCATTTGATTTGTAATACTATCGATCGCCATTAAGGTTCAAATACTGGTGCAGCTTCTACTTCTGGAGGTAAAGGAAATTCATTAACCAGACGGGCGATCGCAACTATCCTCTCGAAGTTTACCACAACGCCGGGACGGTGTTCGGGATTTAGGGGTAAGTCGATTAGTTCGGCAGTGCGATCGACATATTCTTCTATATTTATCATTGTTCTAATTTTCCTGAAAAGAGTGGCAGGGTGCGATCGATTATTTTATTTTAATTCGTCTCAGTCTGTTATACCAGATCCGAGTTTACTATCCCGTTGATTGTCATTGCGTTTCATGTCGCGAAGCGAAACGAAGTGAAGCAATCGCAGAGACTTTGCCAATGACGGAGGATTTATCAATAGGATAGCCCACCCCAGATTTAGCATCAGTTATTATTGCTCAGTTTTTTGTATTCCTCGGATTGTCTGATGTCATCTTTACAAGATGATGCGACTTTCTATTTCATACCATTTGAAGGTATGTGAGTCAAGATGGTAAAGAAACAAGTGCGATCGAACTTCTTCTACTCAAACACTGACAGTTTCCCGCAACTTCTCAACCGCCACATCCAGCCCAGGCAAATCAAAATCCTCAGCATCCATCAATTCTTTGACTTTCTCAAAAATCTCAACCTCCACCTCTTCTTGGTCTGTCAGCTTATCATAAAAATAAGGATCGGCAAACCACTGTTCAAATGCGAACCTCACCACTCCATTTGGGTTAAGCATAAACCGCCAATACTTAGAAACTCGGTTATCAACTATTTCAAACAGAGGTGCGGGAGTTTGGATGGGATAATAACTGTAATTATCATCACAAATATAGTACCAAACAATTCCCTGCCACGATCGAATAGCATAAACTACATATTCCTTGCCAACGGTCAAAGGCAATTCAACCTTTTTAGTGTAACCTCTTGCCGGATCGATATAATTTTCCGGTAGGTATTCCCCAGTATTAGCAATACAGCGAACTTTCATAACTTCTCTGCCTATAAATTTTTAGGTGCCGTTTTAGGATATTGTCGTTTAAACTTTAATTCAACTTGTCGCAAAATTTGCTGATTTTCAAACCAGTGAACTTGTACGGAAGCTCCATTAATTGTAAAAGCCTGAATGCTGCTCATTTTGTACCAATCTTCTGGATTTCCTCCATAGAGAGCAACCAGTCGGGAAACATCTCCTAGTATATCGTCAGCTCCGCCTTGAATTGCTCTACAATTACCAGCCTTAGCATCTTGCAGAAGCAATTGCTCTGGCAAATTTCTCGGACTCTCATCTGGAATAGCACCTTGACTCATATTTTAACACACTCATAATCCCAAGAAAGTTGTTTTTGCAGGTTCAGTTTCCGCCAGCAAATTTCCTTGCGCCATGACATACCTAACGGCAGCGCGCCTCCTAATCGCATCATAACAATCCTCAGCATCCAACACGATTAAATTTGCAGGTTTTCCGACATCTATGCCGTAATTATCATCTCCCAAAAACAGAGTTTTTGCACCATTATAAGTCACCATATTAAAACAAGCATCAATCTCATCCATCCCCGTCATCTGACAGACATGAACCGCCATGTGAGCGACATCTAGCATATTTCCCGTACCCAAACTGTACCAAGGATCTCGCACGCAATCGTGACCTAAACTTACATTCAATCCATGCTGCCACAACTCCTTAACTCGCGTCACCCCGCGCCTTTTGGGATAAGTGTCCGATCGCCCTTGCAAGGTAATATTAATTAATGGATTCGCGATGAAATTAATGCGCGCTTTTTGCAAAATTCCCATCAGCTTAAAAGCATAAGCATTGTTGTAGGAACCGAAAGCCGTCGTGTGGCTGGCAGTTACCCGTTCACCCGCACCGCTTCTTATCGCACAAGCTGCTACAACTTCCAAAAATCTTGACTGTTCGTCATCTATTTCATCGCAGTGGATATCGATTAATTTATTGTATTTTTCGGCAAGTTCAAAAATCCGCTGCACCGACTTCACGCCATCTTCTCGCGTCAACTCGTAATGCGGAATTCCACC
>JBOFTL010000248.1:0-3703 GCA_051652045.1 Microcoleus sp.
CCGGTTTCTGGATTGTTGATGGTGCTGAAAAATTGGCAGAAGAAAAGCGGGGAGTCGATCGAGATTCCCCGTTCTGTTTTGGAACGGATGATTCAAGGTAGCGAGCAACAATTGCGGTTGATTAATTCGCTGCTGGAAGTTCACGCCGGGGAATTGCGCGGTCTGGTTTTATATTGCAATTCAGTAGATTTGAAAGCGGTGATTGAAGCTGCTACTGCGGATTTAGAGCCGTTAATCAATGACTCTCAAGCGACTTTGAAGCTGGTGATTTCTGATGAGTTACCCGCAATTAAGGCTGATGCCACTCAGTTGTGGCGCGTATTTTCTAATTTGATTGCTAATGCTTTGAAACACAATCCGCCGGGACTGAATTTGATTGTTTCAGCTAAGGTAATTGATGCCGGAGAATTAACTGCAACTAACAATACCAAACTCGAACGCGCTCAATTGCCAATTACTAATTCTTCTATGAGGACTCTCTACTGTACTGTAGAAGATGATGGAGTGGGAATATTACCGGAACAGTGCGAGCATTTGTTTGACCTGTATGCTAGAGGCGATCGCTCCCGACACTCGAGTGGTTTGGGTTTGGGACTGTATCTTTGCCGCCAAATTATTAACGCTCATGGTGGAGAAATTGGGGTGATTAGCAATCCCAATGCGGGGGCAATTTTTTGGTTTACTTTACCTTTAACTTAGTTGAATGGACAATGGACAATTGTCAATTGTCAACTGTCAATTGTTAGTTGAATTATAAATATTTTTGCAGCAAGCTTGAAATTAATTGAAAATAATGCTATGATACACAGCACAAAAATAGGTGTAGTAAAAAAAATTCAGTTTGCTCGCCAGCAGAATTTCTTGAGAAACATCATTTAATTTAGCAAAATCTTTCTTAATTAAGCAATATGTTAGTACCGCACACATCAGAAACTACAGCTAAATGCACTCCTATTCATGATAACCAACGATCGATCTCAACCTTAATGCGGGCGATCGCTCTTTCACAAGGTTACTGTTCCTTGATTTTAGTCAACTGCAATTCGCTGGTTTTGCGGCAGCAAACGCTCGATCGACTGCAAGCAACTTCCGCCCTCAAACCGCGAGAACTGTGGTTGCCTAAATCTGCTACCACTTTTTACACCGCAATTTTACCAGAACTCGGCGGCGCACCACCTCCGGCATTAATAGTTCTCGGTTGGGAGTCAGTAACTGAGCTCGATCGACTGTTGGCTTCTACCAATTTAGTATGCAGCGAATTCAACAGTAGATTTTCCTTTCCTCTGGTTTTTTGGGTAACAGATGAAATCCTGCGCAAAATGATTCGCAAGGCCCCGGATTTGTACAACAGAATGCCGACAGCCATTAGATTTGTCTGATTGAGATCTTTAGCGTCCCAACCCAGTTTTTCTAAGCTTATTGAGAAGGGTGCAAGATCTCGGATAATGGCAAAGGTAACTGTGAAGGCAGAAAGTTAGGACAAAATCATGGATAACAAATTAATGCTGATGATTCCGGGCCCGACGCCGGTGCCGGAGGCGGCACTGTTGGCGATGGCAAAACACCCGATGGGCCACCGCAGCAAGGAATTTGATGCGATTTTTGCTGAGTGTACCGAAAACTTGAAATGGCTGCACCAAACTAGCGGCGATGTGTTGAGTCTGACAGCTTCCGGTACTGGGGCGATGGAAGCTGGGATAATTAATTTCCTGAGTGCGGGCGATCGAGTTTTAGTTGGCAATAATGGCAAATTTGGCGAACGCTGGGTAGAAGTTGCGGTCGCTTACGGTTTAAATGCTGAAGTTATTAAAGCCGAGTGGGGGCAACCTTTAGATCCGGAAGTGTTCCGCGAAAAACTAGAAGCAGATACAGATAAACAAATCAAAGCTGTTATCATCGTTCAGTCAGAAACTTCTACAGGTGTCCTCAACGACCTCGAAACCATTAATCGCCACGTCAAAGCCCACGGTGAAGCATTAATTATGGTTGATGCTGTTACTAGTTTGGGGGCTGTCAACATACCGGTAGAAGCTTGGGGTATCGATGTTGTGGCTTCTGGTTCTCAAAAAGCTTACATGATTCCTCCAGGTTTGGGTTTTGTTGCTGTGAGTCCTAAAGCTTGGGAAGCTTACAAGACTGCGAAATTGCCCCGCTATTATTTAGATTTGGGCAAATATCGCAAAGAAGCTGCTAAAAATACAACTCCGTTTACTCCGCCAGTTAATATGTTTTTTGCCCTGCAAGCATCGCTGGCGATGATGAAAGCAGAAGGTTTGGAAAATGTGTTTGCAAGGCACAAACGGTTAATGGAAACCACCCGTGCCGCCGTCAAAGCTTTAGGTTTGCCCTTATTTGCCGCAGATAGTGCCGCCAGCCCTGCGATTACCGCAGTTATGCCACCGGCACAAGTAGATGCCCAAAAAGTGCGGACTTTGATGAAAAAAAGGTTTGATATTGCTCTTGCCGACGGGCAAGACCATTTGAAGGGTAAAATTTTCCGGATCGGTCATCTGGGATTTGTGTGCGATCGCGATATCCTAGGAGCAATTTGTGCCCTCGAAGTAGTGCTGCGAGAAATGGGTTACGAAGGCTTTACTCCGGGTGCTGGCACCGCTGCCGCTGCTAAACTTTTAGCTGAATACAAATCGTAGTTATTAAAGGATTTTAGATTTGGGATTTTATCTGAATATCTAAAATCCTTTTAATATGCTTTGGCTAACCAATCAAAAATTTTATCCAACTGTTCTAGCGTTACCAAACCGTACTGCCACAGAAGTACAGGTAGCGAATTCGGATCTCGATCGTGCTGCGGCTGTTCGTTACCGCCAACTCTTTCGGCCACGGCTATCGATGCAGGAGAAATCGCTAATTCTTCTTGTAAAAATCGAATTAATCTAGTGTAAGTAGCGGGTGCCATGTAATTTCACCTCCGAGTGTAGGACACCATTGTCAGATGCGAACCTGATATTTTTGAGTGGCACGAAGCCAGTTTCCGATCTGTCTTGCAACCGTTGAAATCTGCCTTAACAGTGGTGGCGGTTGAAATTGCTGTCTGCTTTTGAGAGTGCGACTGTAAAGTTAACCTTTCTTAAAATGCGAAAGGTTTTGCACTTTTGCTGTTTTTAGTTGGAGCAACCGGGATCGCGCTCTAACCTAAACTAAATACCTCTGCGTCTGGGCAGCCCGAATCTTAATAATAAATTCCGCTGCTTTAATCTACTAAATCAGGTTCAGACTCTAACTTCATCTGCCAAAATACAGAATCCGCAAATCTACCTCTGAAAATTTGGTCGGATATTTCGACCTCGCCCGAACCTGATGGCTGGAGTTAACTTTGCCAGTTAATTTTGCTCCTGGCTGTTTTTTTCCGCTAGGTTTAGTAGATTTAGCTCTAGCAACAGAAGTTCCAGAGAATTTCTTTTCGTGCTGCGACGCTGTGAGGCTGAGTGTCGTCTCTCAGAATTGGTCGTGGGTCGCTGACTCGTCTTGGGTGTTTGCGACCGGCAATTTACAGCTCCGGCAAACGAACTCAAGCCTAGAGTGGCTAGGATTGTCATCGTAGCAAATTTCTCTGCTTTTGTGTTGGCTCGCGCATTAATACTTTAGCAGATTAAATCAAAATTTGTAAAATTTCTAAAATTTTACTTCCGAGTTTGGGGATCTGGCTGCGGGCAGATTTCTTGGTGAAACTCGACGGGGCGAG